>SSEX01000090.1 GCA_008015085.1 Tolumonas sp.
GAATGCAATCCGATAGCTTTTATTGCAGAACAGGCTGGTGGTAAAGCCTCAACTGGCCGTTCTCGCATCCTGAATCTGTCACCGGAAGAATTGCATCAGCGTACTCCGTTTTACGTGGGTTCGCGCTTTATGGTGGATAAACTGGAAGAATATGTTGCGCAATACACCGAATCAGCGGAATAAAAGATAGCCATCAGAAAATAAAAGGGCAGCCAACAGGCTGCCCTTTATTACATTTGATTAATGAAGAGATTATTTACGCATGTTGATTGGCAACACTGTGCGGGTTGGTGCGCCAGTGTAGAGTTGGCGTGGGCGGCCAATCTTGCTTGCCGGATCGGCCTGCATTTCCAGCCAATGCGAGATCCAGCCTATAGTACGAGACAGTGCAAAAATAACGGTAAACATCGAAGTCGGAATACCGATCGCATTCAGAATAATTCCTGAGTAGAAGTCAACGTTCGGGTACAGCTTCTTCTCAATGAAATACGGATCGGATAGCGCAATGCGCTCCAGCTCCATGGCCACATCCAACAGAGGGTGGTCGCTGATATTCAGCTCTTTCAACACGGCATGGCAGGTATCGCGCATGACTACAGCACGTGGGTCATAATTACGATAGACTCGATGCCCAAAACCCATCAGACGGAACGGATCATTCTTATCTTTGGCGCGTGCAACGAAATGCGGGATCCGATCTACAGAACCGATTTCCTGCAGCATCTTCAGACAAGCTTCGTTAGCGCCACCATGGGCTGGTCCCCACAGGGAGGCGATCCCCGCCGCGATACACGCGAACGGGTTAGCACCCGAAGATCCGGCCAGGCGGACGCTGGAGGTTGACGCGTTCTGTTCATGATCGGCGTGCAGAACAAAGATGATGTCCATAGCGCGTTCAATCACTGGGTTCACACGATATTCTTCACACGGTACAGCAAACATCATGTGCAGGAAGTTACCTGCATAGCTTAGATCGTTGCGTGGATAGATAAACGGCTGTCCCATTGAGTATTTATAGGACATCGCTGCCAGAGTCGGCATTTTGGAAATCAGACGGTATGCAGCCACTTCTCGGTGCTGTTCATGGCTGATGTCCAGTTCGTCGTGGTAGAACGCAGATAAGGCACCCGCAACCCCACACATTACCGCCATCGGATGAGAGTCACGACGGAATGCTTTAAACAGTGACGTGATCTGTTCATGCACCATGGTATGGCGAGTGACGGTATAGCGGAATTTGTCATACTGCTCTTTGTTGGGCAGTTCGCCATTCAGCAGCAGATAACAGACTTCCAGATAGTTGGAGTCTTTTGCCAGCTCTGCAATGGGATAACCGCGATACAACAGAATACCTGCATCACCATCAATGTAAGTGAGCTTAGAGGTACAGGATGCGGTAGACAGGAAACCTGGATCATACGTGAAATAGCCATGCGCCCCTAATGCGCGGACATCGATTACCTCCGGACCTTCAGTTCCGGACAGAATTGGCAGCTCGATCGGTTCCTGACCGGGGATGTGCAGTGTGGCTACTTTATCAGCCATAGCAAGTCTCCTTTGCAATTAAAGTGAAAGCGTTTTTTGAGCAATTAGCGCGCAAAAAATCTCTTATTGTTCCTTTATAGTTCGTATAAACGCTAATGCGATTGATAGCAATGAAAAATCGTCATTGCATCACACTAATTTCAACTATCCGGTAGTGCTTTGTCAATTTGCTAACGGCAGCTAAATGTATGAATGGTCACAGATTGAATGGTCAGTTCATACATTTATGTTTAACTAATGTTAATTTTTTGTAATGAATTGGATTGACTGAATATACTGTAGGTGCTGTTTTCTATCAGTGTAGTTGCGGGAGTGAAAATCTTTAGAACCGGTAGTATTTCTACGGAGCAACCGCAAAAATCATTCTATGATTATTGTAACTATCACAGATAATTCTAATATGTTGTATATAAAAGAAATATTTTGATTCCGATAGCTGTGATGCCATTTTACCTATAACAACGTTTGGGTCAGCAGATGGCAGAAGTATCCGGAAAAGTTTCGGTAAAGGAAACCAAATGAATATGCATGAAGATGCCATTGTTACCTGGATCCGCTCTTCCTTCCTGGCTAATAGCGCGTATGTTGAAGATCTTTATGAGTCATATCTGGCCGATCCCGGTTCGGTATCTCTGGAATGGCAACGCTGCTTTGCCGAATTAGGTGCCCCGCAAACAAATGAACGGCCGCACGCCGCAATCCGTGAGCAATTACGCCAGCAAGCAATGCAACCGAAGCGCAATGCAGCTACAGGCTCTGGTAGTTGTCTGGATCAGAAACAATTTCATGTATTACAGCTGATTAACGCTTACCGGTACGCAGGTCATCAATATGCTCAGCTTGATCCGTTAGGGTTAATGTCTAATCCGGTTATTCCTGAACTGGAGCTTTCTTTTTATCAACTGGAAGCGACTGATCTCGACCGTGAATTTCATATCGGCAGTTATCTCGGTGGAGGTGGACAAGAGCAAATGACATTACGTCATTTACTGGAATCGCTACGCAAAACCTACTGTGGTGTGGTTGGTGCAGAGTTCATGCATATGACATCTCAGCTGGAAAAACGCTGGATCCAGGAGAGGATGGAACCTGTTGAAGGTCAGCCGGTCTGGCCGGAGGCAATAAAAAGACAGGCTTTGGAGGAGCTGACAGCAGCTGAAGGGCTGGAGCGCTATCTGGGGGCGAAATTTCCCGGAGCAAAGCGTTTCTCGCTGGAGGGCGGGGATGTTTTAATTCCGATGGTGAAATCCCTCATTCGTCAGGCTGGAACCAATGGTTATAAAGAGGTTGTGCTGGGAATGGCACACCGCGGCCGGTTAACCATGCTGGTAAACGTATTGGGTAAACGTCCGAAAGAGCTATTTGATCAATTTGCCGGACACCATGGTGAGGCATGGGGCACCGGTGATGTGAAATATCACATGGGTTTTTCGTCAGATTTTGTCACTGATGGCGGCAATGTGCATTTAGCACTGGCGTTTAACCCGTCACATCTGGAAATTGTTAATCCTGTTGTCATTGGCTCCGTCAGAGCTCGCATGGAACGGCTTCACGATAATGAGTTCAGTAAGGTGCTGCCGATTACGATCCATGGTGACTCTGCAATCGCCGGACAAGGCGTCGTTGCTGAGACATTCAATATGTCGCAAACGCGTGGTTTCGGAGTTGGTGGTACCGTGCGCATCGTCATTAATAATCAGATTGGTTTTACTACCTCGAACGCCAAAGATACCCGGTCAACCCGCTACTGTACGGATATTGCAAAGATGGTGCAGGCGCCGATCTTCCATGTAAATGCCGACCACCCCGAAGCGGTACTCTGGGTGACGAAAATGGCGCTGGATTTTCGTAATACCTTCCACCGTGATGTGGTGATTGATCTGGTTTGTTACCGCCGGAACGGCCACAACGAAGCCGATGAGCCGACAGCCACACAACCACTGATGTATCAGAAAATTCGCCAGCATCCGACTACCCGGCAGATTTATGCTGACCAGCTTATTAAAGAGGGCATTATTGAGGATAAAGATGCCGACCAGATGGTCACTGATTACAGGCAGGCACTGGATAGGGGCGAATGTGTACTGAAGGAATGGCGTCCTATGTCTGAAAATCATCAGAACTGGACTCGTTTCCTTGGGCATGACTGGCAGGAACAGTTTGATGCTACGTATCCACTGGATCAGCTGACTGTGCTGGCAGAAAAAATGTGCCGCTATCCGGAAACCCATGTGCTGCAATCCCGTGTGCAGAAGATATATGAAGATCGTCTGCTGATGAGCCGGGCGGAAAAAATGGCCGACTGGGGATTTGCTGAAAACTTAGCTTATGCGTCACTGCTGACCAGTGGTTATCCGGTGCGTCTGACTGGACAGGATTCTGGTCGTGGCACGTTTTTCCATCGGCATGCGGTATTACATAATCAGAATGATGCTTCTACCTATACCCCGCTAATGCATTTAGCTCCTGACCAGGCTTCTTTCAGGGTGTATGACTCAGTACTGTCAGAAGAAGCCGTTCTTGCTTTTGAATATGGCTATGCTACGGCCACACCCGACGGCCTGACTATATGGGAAGCTCAGTTTGGTGATTTTGCGAATGGTGCTCAGGTTGTGATTGATCAATTCCTGTCATCCGGTGAACAAAAATGGGGTCGTTTGTGTGGGCTGGTACTGCTTTTGCCTCATGGTTATGAAGGGCAGGGAGCTGAACATTCATCCGGACGGCCTGAACGGTATCTGCAACTGTGCGCGCAGCACAATATGCAAGTCTGCATGCCGACTACTCCGGCTCAGATCTATCACCTGATCCGCCGACAAATGTTACGCCCGATGCGTCGGCCGCTGGTTGTTTTCACACCGAAATCATTACTGCGCCATCCGCTGGCAGTCTCTTCACTGCAGGAACTGGCTGAAGGGCGTTTCCAGAATGCGATTGCGGAAGTTGATTCTATTCCACCTGACAATGTACGACGTGTTGTTATGTGTTCCGGTAAGGTCTATTACGATTTATTGGAAGCTCGCCGTAAAGCGGATAATAAAGAAGTTGCTATTATTCGTATTGAGCAGCTTTATCCTTTCCCGGAAGAAGAGCTGAAGGTGATCATGCAAGATTATCAGCATGTCACTGATTTCGTCTGGTGTCAGGAAGAGCCGAAAAATCAGGGCGCCTGGTATAACTGTCAGCATCGAATGAAACGAGTAATCCCTGATAAGGTTTATCTCAATTATGTTGGCCGTCCGGCATCTGCAGCACCAGCCGTCGGGTATATGTCGCTGCACTTACAGCAACAAAAAGCATTAGTAGAAGAAGCTCTGACTATAGAATAAAAGGATACATTCATGACTATGCAAATACTGGTACCGGATCTTCCTGAATCTGTTTCTGATGCAACCGTGGGTACCTGGCATAAGAAAGTTGGTGAGCAGATAAAAGCTGGTGAATTGCTGGTGGATCTGGAAACAGACAAAGTAGTACTGGAAGTGCCGGCTCCACAGGATGGTATTGTCGGTAATATCCTGTTTGAAACTGGCAGTACAGTACAGGCCAAGCAGCTACTGGCTGAATTACAGGAAGGCACGGCCAGTGGTGAAGAAACAACAGAGAAAGTAGTTGTATCCGATGATTCGGGAAGTGCCAGCGATATATTGACACCATCAGTTCGTCGTATTCTGGCGGAGGAAGAGGTTGATCCGTCAACATTGCATGGGTCTGGTCGTGATGGCCGTTTAACCCGGCAGGATGTGCTGGTTCATGTTCAGAATAAACGTAATGAACAGCTGACGACAGCAGCTGAACCTGTCGCCGAGCCCGCTTACGTTGCCCCGCAAGTCAGTGGCAGAGAAGAAAAACGTGTACCGATGACCCGTTTGCGCAAACGAATCGCAGAGCGTCTGCTGGAGGCGAAAAATACCACGGCCATGCTGACGACCTTTAACGAGGTCAATATGCAACCCATCATGCAAATTCGCAGCAAATATCAGGATCAATTTGAAAAACGACACGGTATCAAGCTGGGTTTCATGTCGTTTTATGTCAAGGCTGTGTGCGAAGCTCTAAAACGGTACCCGGAAATTAATGCATCTCTTGATGCAAATGATATTCTTTATCATAATTACTTCGACATCAGCATTGCGGTATCGACAGAGCGTGGCCTGGTGACACCGGTTTTGCGCAATTGTGATGAATTGTCACTGGCAGAAATCGAAAAGGGGATCAAACTGCTGGCCGATAAAGCACGTGATGGCAAGTTATCCGTCGATGATTTAACTGGCGGTACCTTTACTATCACGAATGGCGGTGTGTTTGGTTCACTGATGTCTACGCCTATCATTAATCCTCCGCAGAGTGCGATCCTCGGAATGCATAAGATTCAGGAACGCCCTATGGCAGTAGATGGTCAGGTGGTAATACTTCCAATGATGTACTTGGCTCTCTCGTATGATCACCGTATCATCGACGGCCGAGAATCAGTCGGGTTCCTCGTGCATGTTAAATCATTACTGGAAGACCCAACCAGATTGTTATTGGATATCTAATATAACGAATGAGAGCGGCATTGGGCCGCTCCCTTAATAACGGACTATTAACATGAATTTGCATGAATATCAGGCCAAGCAATTATTTGCTGACTACGGCCTGCCTGTGCCTTCAGGCATTCCCTGTGTTTCTGCTGACGAAGCGGTTGCGGCCACTAAAAAACTGGGTGGTGATAAATGGGTCGTGAAGTGCCAGGTTCATGCGGGTGGCCGTGGTAAAGCGGGTGGTGTAAAAGTGGCCACTTGTGAGCAGGATGTTCGCGCGTTCGCTGAACATTGGCTGGGCAAACGTCTGGTCACTTATCAAACGGACGCTAATGGTCAGCCGGTTAACACCATTCTGGTTGAAACCTGCGGTAACATTGCTAAAGAACTTTATCTGGGCGCGGTTGTCGATCGTAGTTCCCGCCGTGTAGTGTTTATGGCCTCAACTGAAGGTGGCATGGACATCGAAACGGTCGCTCACAATACGCCTGAATTGATCCACAAAGCGACGTTAGATCCACTGACTGGCCCGCAGCCTTATCAGGCGCGTGAGTTGGGCTTCAAACTGGGTCTGAATGCCGAACAGCTGAAACAGTTCACTAAAATCTTCATGGGGCTGGGCAAAATGTTCACCGCCTATGATTTATCTTTGCTGGAAATCAACCCCCTGGTGATCACTGGCGAAGGTAACCTGCTGTGTCTGGATGGCAAAATCAACATCGACAGTAATGCACTCTATCGTCAGCCTAAACTGAAAGCCTGGAATGATGAAACCCAGGAAGATCCTCGTGAAGTCGAAGCGGCGCGCTGGGATCTGAATTATGTCGCACTGGACGGCAATATCGGCTGTATGGTGAACGGCGCTGGTTTGGCGATGGGCACCATGGATATCATCAAACACCACGGTGGTCTGCCTGCCAACTTCCTTGATGTGGGCGGTGGCGCAACTAAAGAACGAGTAACTGAAGCCTTCAAAATCATTCTGTCAGACAGCAAAGTGAAAGCCGTACTGGTCAATATCTTCGGTGGTATCGTTCGTTGTGACCTGATCGCCGACGGCGTTATCGGCGCGGTGGCCGAAGTGGGTGTCAAAGTTCCGGTTGTGGTTCGTCTTGAAGGTAACAATGCCGATTTAGGTTCTAAGAAACTGGCAGAGAGCGGATTAAATATTATTGCAGCAACCAGTCTGACCGACGCGGCAGTACAGGTAGGCAAAGCAGCGGAGGCAGTAGCATGAGTGTTCTGATCAACAAAGAGACTAAAGTGATCTGTCAGGGATTTACTGGTTCACAGGGTACCTTCCATTCAGAACAAGCGATTGCCTACGGTACACAAATGGTTGGAGGTGTGTCTCCGGGTAAAGGCGGAACGACGCATCTGGGTTTACCGGTATTTAATACGGTGCGTGATGCAGTGGAAGCAACCGGCGCGACAGCATCGGTTATCTACGTACCTGCTCCATTCTGTAAAGATGCCATTCTGGAAGCGATTGATGCCGGCATTCAGCTGATTGTATGTATCACTGAAGGTATTCCGACGCTGGATATGTTGCAGGTGAAATGCCGTCTGGAAGAGACCGGTGTACGAATGATAGGGCCGAAC
Source organism: Tolumonas sp. (assembly GCA_008015085.1). Classification (GTDB taxonomy): domain Bacteria; phylum Pseudomonadota; class Gammaproteobacteria; order Enterobacterales; family Aeromonadaceae; genus Tolumonas. The sequence goes on from SSEX01000090.1 coordinate 7,671, forward strand.
TGTCCGGGTGTCATTACCCCGGGCGAATGCAAAATCGGCATCATGCCGGCGCATATTCACCTGCCGGGCAAAGTGGGTATTGTATCTCGCTCTGGTACGCTGACTTATGAAGCGGTGAAACAAACTACAGATGCCGGTTTTGGTCAGTCCACTTGCGTGGGGATCGGCGGCGACCCTATTCCGGGCTCTAACTTTATTGATATTCTGAAACTGTTCCAGGACGATCCGCAAACTGAAGCGATCGTGATGATCGGTGAAATAGGCGGTACAGCAGAAGAAGAAGCGGCTGCGTTTATTAAAGCTAGCGTCACTAAACCGGTGGTTTCTTACATCGCGGGTGTAACTGCTCCTGCTGGTAAGCGTATGGGTCATGCGGGTGCCATTATAGCTGGCGGCAAAGGCACGGCGGCAGAGAAATTTGCTGCACTGGAAGAGGCGGGCGTGAAGACAGTACGCTCACTGGCTGACATTGCCGCTGGTCTGCGTGAAGTGACCGGGTGGAAATGACATATTTCTATATGTAAACAAAGAAGGCGCCAAGTTGGCGCCTTTCTTATTGGTATAACCTTTAGCAATTAAGCCGCAAAGTTTTTCGCAGCAAAATCCCAGTTAACCAGAGCCCAGAATGCTTCCATATATTTAGGACGAAGATTACGGAAGTCGATGTAATAGGCATGTTCCCAAACGTCTACAGTCAGAATAGGCGTCACACCATCAGTCAGTGGGCAACCAGCATTAGAGGTATTTTGCAGAGCCAGAGAGCCGTCTGCTTTTTTCACTAACCAAGTCCAGCCTGAACCGAAATTGGTTACTGCTGATTTTGTAAATTCTTCTTTGAATTTATCGAATGAACCAAAAGCAGCAACAATCGCATCAGCCAGTGCGCCAGTAGGCTCGCCACCTGCGTTTGGTGCTAAGCAATGCCAGTAGAAAGTATGGTTCCAAACCTGAGCTGCGTTGTTGAAAATACCACCAGAGGAAGTTTTTACGATTTCTTCCAGTGTTTTGTTTTCAAATTCAGTACCAGGTACCAGATTATTCAGATTCACAACGTAAGTGTTGTGGTGTTTGCCGTAGTGATATTCCAGCGTTTCCTGAGAAATGTGGGGTTCCAGTGCATTTTTTTCGTAAGGCAGGGCCGGTAATTCAAAAGCCATTGCAAACTCTCCTCGTTGATTAGGGGCTATTGGTCAGACCTTATGTATAAATTGATTTATAGCAAATATATCTCTTGTGCACTACATTTTGTAGTGAAAAATTTAACAATTTCTATACATCTATTTTGTAACAAGATACGTATATAAGCTTTTGGGGTATAACCCTATAAAAGGTAGCGTTGTTTAGCTGGGAAGATAGCGTAAAATTGCAAGTGTTTTAATCAGAGAGGTCGTCATGGATACCATTGAGAAGATCAAACAACAAATCGCAGAAAATACCATTCTGCTCTATATGAAGGGTTCACCTAAGCTGCCAAGTTGTGGTTTCTCTTCTCAGGCGTCACAAGCGTTAATGGCCTGTGGCGTGCCTTTTGCGTATGTAGATATTTTACAAAATCCTGACATCCGTGCAGAGTTGCCTAATTATGCTAACTGGCCAACCTTCCCTCAGCTATGGGTTGAAGGAGAGTTGATCGGTGGTTGCGACATCATGCTGGAAATGTTCCAGCAGGGCGAATTGCAAGCATTGGTTAAAGCTGCACATGCTAAACATCAGGCTGCCGCAGAGTAACGCTATTCAGGGAGCTTATTCAAAGCTCCCATTGATTCAGTTAACAAATAAAGTTTGAATTTGTTGGTGTTAACTGTTCACTCTCTTTCTGCTTTGTTATGATCCTGTTGTGTCAACAATATAAGGCCACACATCGTGTTTAAGGCTCAGAGTCCTGCAGGGATCGCAGAAGAGTACATCATCAAATCTATCTGGAATCATCGTTATGCGCCGGGATCTATTTTACCGGCAGAGCGGGAGTTATCAGAAGTTATAGGTGTCACTCGCACCACATTACGTGAAGTGCTGCAGCGACTGGCCAGAGATGGCTGGTTGACGATACAGCATGGCAAGCCGACGCGAGTGAACAATTTTTGGGAAACATCCAGTCTGAATATTCTGGATACGATTGCTAAACTGGAGCAGGAAAAATTACCTCAACTGGTTGAACAATTATTTTCGGCCCGCACCAATATCAGCGTTATTTTTATCCATTCCGCCCTCAAGCGTGATTTAGCATCTGTGCTGTCAGTCCTTGCTGAACGTACAGCGCTGGCCGATTCTCCTGAAGGGTACGTTGATTATGAC
>SSEX01000127.1 GCA_008015085.1 Tolumonas sp.
GGATACGCAGTGCATGCTTCAGATCTCGGCCATAAATATATGAGCCTTCTCGGGCGGCAATGTTAATTACATAAACATCTTTCCAGTTACCTGTAGCTTTTATTTGTTGTGGCTCATCTTGTTCTGCAGAAAAATCGTCCTGAGTTGTTTCAGCCACCTCATCTTTGTCATCATCGGCAGAAAATTGAGGAACCGATGAGATCACAGGCTCGGCATCACGCAGCGGAGCACTATTACGGGAAACAACTCTCACGGTTCCAATACCATCAGCATCAAAACCATCTACATCGCGTGCTTCACTGTTACGTTTTGCTGGTGCTGATTTAGGAGTTGTGTTTTTCTGTTGCGCACGTTTATTTCGCTGATTCGTCCATAACCCATGGATCACCAGTGCTGCAATTGCCAGTGCCCCTACAATAACCAGTACGATTCGCAAATCCTGCATTTGTCGTTGCTCTACTATGTTTAATCGGTTGTCGAATATCCTTTATCAGTGTGCCCAACGGAATGCAGCTATCTCTTTTCGGCTGCCACAATAATCATCGTCTGAGTACACTGATAAGAAACCATGTCAATCAATCCTGACACAACAAAGAAAGAGTGATTGAGTTGCTCTCTTTAAACCACAGGCAGTAATTATACCGCAGCCATGACAAACGATAAGTAATTGTTCCTGATTCATATTATCAGTTTTGCCGTGCTAGCTGACAACGCTTTTCACTGATAATCGTGAATTTCAATTAAAACCAACAACACAAACTCTACCAAAGTTGTTATCTATCTGTAATAGTCACGGCATTATTGCTGCAGAGGGAAACAATAATGGTAAATATTAAACCACTCAGTGCATTAGGTTATATGCTCCGGGGACTACATCTGATGACCCAGCCCGGCATACGTCGTTATGTGTGGTTTCCTTTATTAATCAATATATTATTTTTTTCTTTTGGTTTTTACCTGCTATTTCAGCGGTTTGATATTGCTATGCATACCCTGACCGGCTGGTTACCTGACTGGCTGGACTGGTTGATCTTCCTTCTCTGGCCAATAGCAGTATTGCTGATATTAGTGTCATCCGGTTTCATTTTCGGCATGGTAACAAATTGGTTGTCAGCCCCTTTCAATGGCATGCTGGCAGCCCGGGTAGAACAATATCTGGTTTCTGATTTGCATAAAGTGGATGAAAGACCGCTTTGGCAGGAGGTTCATCATGCCTTTCGCAGAGAGTGGCTCAAATTAAAATACTGGCTGCCACGGACTTTACTCTGCCTGATCCTCTTTTTTATTCCGGTTATCGGGCAATTTGCCGCACCTTGGATCTGGCTACTGTTCTCCGCATGGATGATGGCAATCCAATATTGTGACTATCCTTATGACAACCACCAAATCCCATTTCCAGATATGCGCCGTCAGCTTGCTCGTTACCGTTGGCGCAATCTCTCTTTTGGTGGTTTAGTGATGTTTCTGGGGTCTGTCCCCGTTCTGAACCTGTTTGTTATGCCAATGGCAATCTGTGCCAGCACGGCAATGTGGGTTGATGATCAACAGGCAAAAAATTGAAAAAACGGGGACATATGTCCCCGTCTCTGTTTAGATAATGATAAGAATTTAGCTATGCCCCATCAGACTATTTACTACAGCCGTATTCGCCATCTTGGCGTCATCATCAAACTGATAAATATCATCCCGGAACTGTAGTTGTCCCTTTTCATCTACCCAGCTGCGCCAGTAAACAGTATATACCGGCACAGGGTCAGCCATTGACAGCCATTTTGTAGTGTCTTGTTTCAGCATCTGATCCAGTTTACTGATATTCCATTTTGAGTCTTTCAAAAGAAGCCGGGCAAAATCATCAGCTTCCTCAACGCGCACACATCCGGAACTGAGCGCTCTTAAATCACGCTTGAAATACCCAGGCGATGAAGTCGAATGCAGGTAGATTGCATCGTTATTCGGCAGATAAAACTTGTAACGACCAAGCGCATTATGATCGCCCGGTTTTTGTCGCAAGCGATACGGGAAATTCCCTTCTGTACCATCCCAGACAATCGTAGCCGGATCTACTGTCATCCCCTGCGAATCAACCAGCTCAAACTGGCCTTTATCGAGAAAGTTTTTATCTTTCAATAGTTTTGGTACGAGATCCTGTTGCAGGATACGGGTCGGTACATGCCACGCCGGATTAACAACAATACTGGATATTTCACTGGATAAGATCGGTGTTTGCCGCTCGGTTTTACCCACAATCACCCGACTGGTAAAAATTTCCTGTTGCTTATCCAATACCCGCAGACGAAATTCAGGAATATTGACCAGAACATAGCGTTTAGATGCAACATTTTGCGGTAAATCACTGCGCAACATGCTCCGAGCCAAAATAACAGCCCGAACTTGCGGAGGAAGACGCAGCCATCCCAGCGTACGACGCCCAAGAACACCATCAGCTTCCAAACCATGCCGCAACTGAAATTGTTTAACAGCCTGAATAGTCAGTTCATCGTAAACATTCTGCTGCATCTGTTCGTCAGTTAACGCTTTTTCCGCTAAATCACCATTACGCAACAACGCCTGACGGATGAGCAATAAACTATCGTTAACCTCGCCTGGCTTAATTTTGACAACGGGAATTTCCGGCCAAGCCCCCTTTCTGGATTCATTCAGTAAAGAAAGCAAGACCTTCCGGCTATTCAGATAATTCTCAGTATGAGGCCGCAATTCAGCAATCCGTTTATCAAATCCAGTCTGCTGTACCAGTACTGCATACTCTTGACGGGATAATGTAGTCGCTGAAGGATTAAAATTCCTCAGATGAAAACGTTCGCGGGAATCCCAGTCCAGTGCATGCCATTCATGTCTGAACTGTTGCAACAGACAATAAATCCGGTAATAGGTTTCTGGATCTTTCGTTAATTCGGGTTGCTTAGTTAACTGTAGCCAAGTGTCAGCAAAAACAGGATGTATCCCGGTGAGAGCAACTTCCATCAGTTGCTTGGTTAATTCAGCTCGTTCTGATACTGCGGGTAACGGAATTGCTGTTTTTACTGTGATTTTAGTTTCCGGAGCAGGAACGGGATTTCCTGCATTAATTGCAAAACTGTCACTGTTCCATGTCAGCAGAAGCATTGCCGCTACAGACATCAATTTGCCACGCATCTACTTCCTCCTCATCCCTGTCTTAAGCGACCTATAAAAGCCTGCAGGGGTAAGAAATTCATTATTATTCTGATGATGCTAATTATGCCTAAAACAACGGTAGATGCTCAGATTATTTTTATCACTGCCCCGATCTAATTTTTCAATAAAATTGCTATATCTTGTTATTACATATGGTTATAACAAAACAGCATTTCCCAACTTGTTATTTAGGATTAATCTACGTTCAACAAAGACCTACCCGCTGGAGCGAACATGAGCAAAATCTATGCAGATAACTCACTAACCATTGGTAACACCCCTCTGGTACGCCTGAACCGTGTTAGTAAAGGTAACGTATTAGCAAAAGTTGAAAGCCGCAATCCAAGCTTCAGCGTGAAATGCCGTATCGGCGCAAACCTGATTTGGGATGCGGAAAAGAAAGGTATCCTGAAACCAGGTAAAGAGATTATCGAACCGACCAGTGGTAACACCGGTATTGCTCTGGCTTTCGTTGCGGCCTCCCGCGGTTATGGCATTACACTGACCATGCCAGCAACCATGAGTCTTGAACGTCGTAAATTATTAAAAGCGCTGGGTGCTAATCTGGTTCTGACTGAAGGCCCTCTGGGCATGAAGGGCGCAATAGCTAAAGCAGAAGAGCTAGTTAATGCGGATCCAGAAAAATATGTACTGTTGCAGCAATTTGAAAACCCAGCCAACCCGGAGATTCATGAAAAAACTACGGGTCCGGAAATCTGGGCTGATACCGATGGTCAGGTTGACGTAGTTGTAGCAGGTGTAGGTACTGGCGGAACAATTACTGGTATCTCTCGCTACATCAAAAAAACACAAGGTAAAGCGATTATCTCTGTTGCTGTAGAACCAGCTGAATCACCAGTCATCAGCCAAAAACTGGCTGGTGAAGAACTAAAACCAGGTCCGCATAAAATTCAGGGTATTGGGGCTGGCTTTATTCCGGGCAACTTAGATCTCTCTCTGATTGACCGTGTGGAAAAAGTAGCCAGCGATGATGCAATTGCTATGGCGCGCCGTCTGATGGAAGAAGAAGGCATTTTGGCTGGTATCAGCTCTGGTGCAGCCATCGTTGCTGCAAACCGTCTGGCGGAACTGCCTGAATTCGCAGACAAGACTATTGTTGTGATTCTGCCAAGTTCTGGTGAACGTTATCTGTCGAGCGTCCTGTTTCAAGGTATTTTCACCGAACAAGAGCTGCAGTCATAACCTCTTTCACTCTTCTCATTCAGTTAAAGCGCGCTCCGGCGTGCTTTTTTTATTCCGTTAAGATCCCCTTTTGCACTCCTGAATACAAATGTGCAGTCACTTTCATGAAATATTAACTTATTGGTTAACGAAGCAGCACCCCCGCTACTACAACTCATTATTTTATCAATAACAACTCGATAACAATCAGCAAAAAGTCACGTTTTAATATGCAAAATCGTTTATCTCTGCATCAGGACGATGGTATCCTTAGCGAGCTCAACAATATGGATTTATTTAATTTGGGGTGAACAAATGTACGAGAAGTCTGTACTGATTACTGCTGAAAACGGCCTGCACACACGTCCTGCTGCTCAGTTCGTAAAAGAAGCTAAAGAGTTTCAAAGTGAAGTAACCGTAATCAGCGCTGGTAAATCTGCAAGCGCTAAGAGCTTGTTCAAACTGCAAACTCTGGGTCTGACCAAAGGCACTACTATCACTATCCGTGCTGAAGGTAGCGATGAGAAAAAAGCTGTAGATAAACTGGTTGCACTGATGGACGAGCTGGAATAATCCGGCTCTTTCTGTATTTGCACTTTTTTTATCCCTGTTAACACAACATAGGTACGGCTATGATCTCTGGTATCCTGGCATCGCCTGGCGTTGCATTTGCCAAGGCCCTGGTGCTGAAAGAACAACACATTGTTATCAATCAGACTCCAATCTCCTCTTCTCAGGTTGATAGCGAAGTTGCTCGTTTTTACGAAGCTCGCACCAAATCTGCACAACAATTAGAAGCCATCAAAGAAATGGCTGGTAAGACTTTCGGTGAAGAGAAAGAGGCTATTTTCGAAGGCCACATCATGCTGCTCGAGGACGAAGAACTCGAACAGGATATTCTGACTCTGATCCGTGATGAACTGTTCAGTGCAGATCGCGCTATCCATCAAGCTATCGAGCAATATGCTTCTATGATGGCTGAACTGGATGACCCATACCTGCGTGAACGTGCTACCGATTTCCGTGATATCGGCAATCGTCTGGTGAAAAACGTTCTGGGCATGGAAATCATTAACCTGAGCACTATCGACGAAGAAGTTATTCTGGTTGCTAACGACCTGACTCCTTCTGAAACTGCACAGATTAACCTGAGCTACGTGCGTGGTTTCGTAACAGATATCGGTGGTCGTACCTCTCATACTTCAATCATGGCTCGTTCTCTGGAATTGCCTGCGATTGTTGGTACTAACGATATTACCAAACAAGTTCAGAGCGGTGATTACCTGATCCTGGATGCAATCCACAATCAGGTGCACGTTAACCCTTCTGAAGAAGTTCTGGCAAAAACTAAAGCAGCGCAAGCTAAGTTCCTGGCTGAAAAAGCTGAACTGGCTAAACTGCGTGAGCTGCCAGCAACCACTACTGATGGTCATCAGGTAGAAGTCTGTTCCAACATCGGTACCATCAAAGATATGGATGGTGCTCACCGTAACGGTGCTGAAGGTGTTGGTCTGTACCGTACCGAATTCCTCTTCATGGATCGCGATTCTCTGCCAACCGAGCAGGAACAATTCCAGGCATATAAAGAAGTTGCTCAGTCTATGCCTGACAAGCCAATCATTGTCCGCACCATGGACATTGGTGGTGACAAAGAACTGCCTTACATGAAGTTCCCTAAAGAAATGAACCCGTTCCTGGGCTGGCGTGCTGTGCGTATCTTCTTTGATCGCAAAGACATCATGCACACCCAGTTACGGGCGATTCTGCGTGCTTCCGTTTTCGGTAAACTGCGCATCATGTTCCCGATGATCATTTCTGTCGAAGAATTCCGTTCACTGAAAGTTGAACTGGCAGAACTGAAAGAAGAACTGCGTAATGAAGGTATCCCTTTCGATGAAAACATCGAAGTAGGTATCATGATCGAAACTCCGGCTGCAGCTGTGATGGCTCGTCACCTGGCTAAAGAAGCTGACTTCTTTAGTATCGGCACCAACGACCTGACTCAGTACACCTTGGCGGTTGACCGTGGTAACGAAATGATTTCCCGTCTGTATAACCCACTGTCACCAGCGGTTCTGAACCTGATCAAACAGGTTATTGATGCCTCTCACGCTGAAGGCAAATGGACTGGCATGTGTGGTGAGTTAGCTGGCGATGAGCGTGCTACCGTTCTGTTGCTGGGTATGGGTCTAGATGAGTTCTCTATGAGTGCTTCTCTATTCCACGCGTGAAACAACTGGTTCGTAACACCAGCTTCTCTGTAGCGAAAGATCTGGCAGATCGCGCACTGGCAGCGGCAACAGCTGCTGAAGTTGAAGCGATTGTGGACGACTACTTTGTGAAGAACAGAGCCGTCTGATAGAATCGTATTGATCAACATTAAAATTCAGGAGCTAAACCATGGGCTTTTTTGATTTTCTGAAGAAGATGGTATCTTCAGATAACAGCGCAGCTGATACTGCTGGTATCGAAATTTTTGCGCCGTTGTCTGGCGAGATCGTACCAATTGAAGACGTACCTGACGTGGTTTTCGCTGAGAAAATCGTTGGTGACGGCATTGCTATCAAGCCTACTGGCAACAAAATGGTTGCTCCATGTGACGGCGTGATCGGTAAAATCTTCGAGACCAACCATGCGTTCTCTCTGGAATCAGATTCTGGTATTGAACTGTTTGTTCACTTCGGTATTGATACTGTTGAACTGAAAGGCCAGGGCTTTACTCGCGTAGCGCAGGAAGGCCAGCAGGTTAAGACAGGCGACACCATTATTGAGTTCGACCTGGCGTTCCTGCAGAGCAATGCTAAATCAACTCTGACTCCAGTTGTTATTTCTAACATGGATGACGTTAAATCACTGACCAAACTGTCTGGTCCAGTGACTCTGGGTGAAACCCCAGTACTGCGCATCAAGAAATAATAACCTTTCAGGTTGTGAAAAAGCCGGCTATTAAAGCCGGCTTTTTTTATTCGAGTATTCCCCTTGTTTTATATCCCCAATACACAGTGCATGCGTGCGATAGTACAGATACAAAAAAACCCTCCGGAGAGGGTCTTGATGACAGTAAGAAAAAAGCTTAAGCCATCAGAAATTCACGCAGCTTGGCGAAATCGGCAGGCATGAAAGCAGATAGCAAAGGAAGATCCGCACGATCAGCCAGTTCTTTTGGTAGATCCAACTTTATGTTCAGGATCTCTTCCACGCTTTCTTTAAACTTAGCAGGATGTGCAGTACACAGGAAAATACCCACTTCATCAACAGCCAGCTGAGATTGCAATACATCCCACGCAATCACGCCATGCGGCTCACACAGATAACCCTCTGCATGCAGTTTTTTCAGGCTAACACGGGTTTCTTCATCAGAACGGGCAGCATAACCCAGCTCTTTCAGATCCCAGCCTTTTACTTTGAATAATTCTTCCACACGAGGCCAGTTGTTAGGGCGGCTGACATCCATCGCGTTAGACAGAGTCGGTACTGTTTCTTTAGGTGACCAAGTCCCTTCAGCCAGATAGCGCGGCACAGTGTCGTTAGCATTAGTGGCTACGATAAAGCGTTTTACCGGAAGTCCCAGTGCCTTAGCAATCAGACCAGCAGTCAGGTTACCGAAGTTACCTGACGGAACAGCAATCACAGCCTGTGAACGCTGAGCTTTTGGCAGCTGAGCAATCGCTTCAAAATAGTAGCAAATTTGTGCAACCAGACGGCTGATATTGATGGAGTTAGCTGAGTTTAAGCCAATCGCTTTTTTCAGCTCTTCATCATCAAATGCATTTTTGACCATCGCCTGGCAATCATCAAAGGTGCCTTTGATCGCGATAGTACGAATATTACCACCCAGTGTGCAGAACAGTTTTTCCTGCAGCGGACTGATCTTGCCTTCCGGATACAGAATAACAACTTCAATATTGGGCAGACCATAAAACGCATGTGCTACCGCGGCACCAGTGTCACCAGAAGTTGCAGTCAGAATAGTGATCTTTTCACCGTTACTGAAGGCAGTCAGGCACTGAGCCATGAACCGGCCACCAAAATCCTTGAACGCCAGTGTCGGGCCATGAAACAGCTCTAGTGCATACGTATTGTCAGCGACTTTTGCCAGCGGCGCAGGGAAAGAAAATGCAGTAGCCACCATCTCCTGCAGCTTTTCCTGAGATAGCTCATCGCCGATCAAATGTTTCAGAATAGCTACAGAGCGCTCAACCAGTGGTTTATCCAGCAGCGCATCTACGTCTGCTAATGGTGCGATCTGCTCAGGGAAAAATAAACCCTGTTCGCGCCCCAGACCTTGTTTTACTGCCTGAGCAAAACTGACCTGTTCTGAATGATCTTTGATGTTGTAAAGCTTCATAGTCCTTGTCCTGTAATTTGAGTTCCCTGGCGATCAATCTTGCACACATGGCAGAAACCATCTTCATTCTGAATGAAGTTAGTTTCCAGCCAATCTTTCATGCGCAACGCCTGTTGTTTATCTGTCATAGCAATGAAAACGGTAGGGCCTGAACCGGAAATACCGGTAGCCAATGCACCAGAGATAGCAGCATGCTGACGCACTTCGTTGAATTTAGGGATCAGAGCCTGACGATATGGTTCAGCAATAACATCTTTCAGCATTGCTGCGGCCAATTTTTCCTGACCAGTATGACTGGCATGAACAAAAGCAGCCAGACGACGTCCATAGGTCAGGCAGTCGCTGCGACGGTATTGGGCCGGTAGAATCGCACGCGCTTCCGCAGTAGAAATACTGATCCCCGGATAGCACGCAACCCAATACCAGCTATCAAAGGTAGGTACCGGCTGGCTGATCACACCCTCTTCTTCGATCATCAGCTGCAGACCGCCCAGATAGCACGGCGCAACATTATCATAATGGATCGAACCGGAGATCTGACCTTCCAGTTCTCCCATCAGCAATAATGCCTCATCCTTATCCAGAGCATAATCATGGAAAGCGTTCAGTGCAGCCAGCGCCGCAACAATACTGGAAGCACTGGAGCCCAGACCTGAGCCGATTGGCAGATTTTTTTCCAATACCATTCGCAGCGGTTTAACGGTTAAACCTCGTTTTTTCAGCGCTGCGGCATAACCCTGATAGCAGTCATAAACGATATTTTTTTCTGCTTCTGCCGGCAATTTATGAGAAAAACGGCCTTTGCAGCTTAGCGCAAATGGTGCATCGTGATCGGATACTTCAACGCGATCACCCAGTAAGGCACCATCAATAGGTGCTAAAGCAGCACCTAGTACGTCGAAACCAACACTAACGTTACCAATAGAGGCCGGAGCGTATGCTACTACGGTCATGGAGTTATACCTCTTGCTTCCAGTTCAGGGTACGCAGCACATCGGCAAAGACACCGGCTGCGGTCACTTCAGTGCCCGCACCGTAACCGCGCAAGACTAAAGGAATCGGTTGATAATAGGTGGAGAAGAACGCCAGCGCGTTTTCACCATCTTTCACTTTATATAGCGGATCGTTTTCGTCCACGTCTTTGATCGCCACTTTGCACTGGCCGTTTTCGATGCTGCCAACGTAACGCAGCACTTTACCTTCAGCTTTAGCTGCTGCTACACGTTCACGGAACCATGCATCCGCTTCAGGCAAACGCTTGATAAACTCTTCGGTAGAACCTGTTGCATCAAATCCAGGAGGTAGTGCCTGCTCAACAACGACATCGCTCAGCTCCAGTGGCATACCAGATTCACGTGCCAGAATCAGCAACTTACGGGCGACATCCATACCACTCAGGTCATCACGCGGATCCGGTTCAGTGAAGCCATTACCTTTTGCAGTCAGGGTGGCTTCAGAGAAGCTGCAGCCTTCATCCAGTTTGCCGAAAATGAACGACAGCGAACCAGACAGAATACCGTTAAAGGCCTGTAGTTTATCACCGGCTTTGATCAGATTCTGCAGGTTTTCGATAACCGGCAAGCCAGCACCTACGTTGGTTTCGTACAGAAACTTACGACGGGTCGCCTGTGCCGTACGGCGTAATTCACGGTAGTACTGAATAGAGCTGGTGTTAGCTTTTTTGTTCGGTGTTACCACATGGAAACCGGCAGCCAGGAAGTCAGCATACTGACTGGAAATGGTTTCATCAGAAGTACAATCAACAATGACCGGGTTGATCAGATGGCTCTCATCCACCAGTTGTTTGATGGCTTGCAGGTTAAAGCGGTCGGCCGCTTTTTCCAGTGACTCCTGCCAGTTATTCAGATCCAGTCCGTCTTTAGACAGAACCATCTTACGGGAATTAGCCAGACCAACAACGCGTAAACCGATACCTTGTTTGCTCAGTACGGGCTGCTGACGACGGATTTGTTGCAGCAAGGCTCCGCCAACACCACCTAATCCCACCAGAATGATGTCGATGAATTGTTGGGTGCCGAACAAGTTCTGGTGACAAGCCTTGATGGCTTCAGTAACTTTCTTATTACCCACAACCGCTGAGATTGACCGTTCGCTGGAGCCCTGTGAAATAGCCACAATGTTGATAGCTGCCTGAGCCAGTGATGTAAAGAAGCGAGCTGCAATCCCTTTCATGGTACGCATACCATCGCCCACCAGCGACAGGATAGCCAGATCATGACGGATTTCGATTTCTTCAAGCAGGCCAGCTTTCAACTCGAGCTCAAACTCCTGGTTCAATACTTTCAGTGCCTTTTCAGCATCGTAAGTATGAATACAGAAACTGATGCTGTATTCAGAAGAGGCCTGAGTGATCAGCACCACTGACACGCCAGCACGAGAAACAGCAGTAAACATACGGCCAGCCATGCCAACCATACCTTTCATACCCGGGCCGCTGACGTTGATCATGGAGATGCCAGACAGATCGGAGATCCCCTTAACCGGGTATTGATCATCACCGTGATCAGCACTGATTAAAGTACCCTCGCCTTGTGGATTGAAGGTGTTCTTGATCAGACATGGAATATGGAAGCGAGCAATTGGAGCGATGGTGCGCGGATGCAGCACTTTGGCACCAAAGTAAGACAGCTCCATCGCTTCTTTGTAGGACATGCGCTTGAGCAACACCGCATCAGGTACCAGGCGAGGATCACAACTGTAAACACCGTCTACGTCAGTCCAGATCTCACAGCAATCGGCATTAACACAGGCAGCCAGTACGGCGGCAGAGTAGTCGGAACCGTTACGACCCAGTAGTACCAGTTCACCTTTGGCATTACCACCAGTGAAACCCGCCATCAGATAGATATGACCTTCATTGACTGGTTGTGCCGCAAAACGGGCGCGGGAAGCATCAATATCAACATGAGATTCGAGGAAGCTGCCTTCAGCCAGCAGCATTTCAACTGGATTGATCAGCGTGACTTTTTCACCGCGAGCCAGCATCAGCTGTTCCATACACGCGATAGATAACGCCTCGCCACGGCTCAGAATCAGCGCCTGTACGCTGTCAGGACATTGGTTCAGTAACTGAATACCTTGCATCTTGCTACGAATGGTACCCAATTCCTGCTGTAAACGTTGTGTCAGAAATTCATCAGCCAGATTGGCATAACGTGCTTTCAGTCCGGTGATTAGTCGGGTAAAAATGCCTTCAATTTCTGCCAATGTCGCGCTGGCATCTTCACCTTTGCTGGTCTGAGCTACCAGAGCCACCAGCAGGTTAGTCACTTTGGCTGGCGCTGACAGCACCAATGCCACCTGAACCTGTTGCTGATTATTCACGACAATGTCTGATACTCGTAAAAAACGTTCTGCATCAGCCAGTGAAGAACCACCGAACTTTAATACACGCATATACCTCTCCCTGTAACAAAAAAGCCCGTACCTGGTGAGGGGACGGGCTTCGTGAATTTTTTCTGTTATTCGTGCATCAGCCCGCGCCAGTACCACCAATCGTGGTGCCGGTAATGGTAATAATTGTGCGGGTAGCAATAATAGACAGCATAATCGGACTTCGAATAAAAAGTGACATAGCAATACCGGATAAGCCATATGGTTGTCAATAAAATTCTGTAACAAACCGCACAGGTAGCCAGTTACGAGCGAAGTCTGGAGGTCAGAAAATTCATCGTATTGACATGGATTGTTAATAACATTGAAAAATCAGATCTACTGTCATATGAATGCAGCAAATATGTTAAAATCAGAACAATTTCATTTACCGCAGAGAATGTCCATGCAGACACCACAGATCTTGATCGTTGAAGACGAGCTAGTTACACGGAATACCCTGAAGAGTATCTTTGAAGCAGAGGGCTACCATGTTCTGGAAGCCAACAATGGCGCTGAAATGCACCAGACTCTGGCAAACCAACGAGTGGATCTGGTCATCATGGATATCAATCTGCCAGGTAAAAACGGTTTACTGCTGGCACGTGAGATCCGCGAAAAAGGTGAAATGGGGCTGATTTTCCTGACTGGCCGCGATAATGACGTCGATCGTATTCTGGGTCTCGAAATCGGTGCGGATGATTACATCACCAAACCATTCAACCCACGTGAGCTCACCATTCGCGCGCGTAACCTGTTAGGCCGGACCTTACGAGGAGAACCCGCTGAAGAGCCAATAGCGGGTAACGTTTCAGCTTATCGGTTTAATGGCTGGACGCTGGATATCAACAGCCGGTCACTGATCAATCCATCTAATGTGGCTTATCGTCTGCCGCGTTCTGAATTCCGGGCGCTGCTGCATTTTTGTGAAAATCCGGGCCAAATTCAGACTCGCGCTGATCTGCTGTTAAAAATGACAGGCCGGGAATTGAAACCTCATGATCGCACTGTCGACGTAACCATCCGCCGTATTCGTAAGCATTTTGAAGATTACCCAGATACACCTGAACTGATCACAACAATTCATGGTGAAGGGTATCGTTTCTGTGCTGATTTAGAGCAAGAAATCAACGGTTAGTTAGATTTGGTTAAGCTAACAATCAAAAAGGCCAACGGAAGTTGGCCTTTTTATTTTCCACACGGTAAATTGGCCTCATTATAGGGAAGCCATCTCAGTTTTTATATCAGCTTTCCTGTAGTTATCTTGGTTTACATAATAAGCACATTATAAAAAACAGGAGCCAGCATGAAGAAGTCTTGGTATCTGGCTTATTGCCGCCCCAAAGAAGAAGAGCGGGCAAAGCTGCATCTACGTAATCAGGGAATAGACAGTTATTACCCTCTGGTGCTGACTCGTAAAATAGTGCGCGGAAAGATAACGGAAAAAATCGAGCCGTTATTCCCTCGCTACTTGTTTGTACATATGAATATTGAAGAGTTTTCTCCGCTAAAAGTCCGTTCCACCCGTGGGATCCACCATATTATCGGGCATGGTGCAAAATGGGATGTGGTGCCGACGGAACTAGTCCTTCAGTTGATGCGGGATGAAGACAGTGATGAATCACGTGAGATCGTCAGCAAGCTTCCTAAACATGGGCAGAAAGTAATAATTACCAATGGTTCGTTTAAAGGGCTACAAGCTATCTATCAAGAACCAGACGGTAATCAGCGGGCGTTTTTGCTGCTTTCACTTATGAACTCAGAAACCAGAGCCTGCTTTGAAAACAGCGATTTTACCTGTATTTCAACTTAATGGGCGCTCATCAGGAATTGTTATTAAACAGCAATTCCTGATTACACCCAGCCATTGAGTAAACGGTACTCTTCCAGCACATAGGTATCAGTCATACCACTGATAAAATCGAGTAATAACCGCACCCGGTAATACCACTCCTGCTCCGTCATTCGCTGGAAAAACGGATCGTGAACTTCGGTCGCTTTCTGATAGGCCACCACATGCCGCCGGGATAACCGATGGCACAGGCGTATTGCATGTTGATAACGGTGATGCCCTTCCCCGTTCAGCAAC
>SSEX01000162.1 GCA_008015085.1 Tolumonas sp.
AGTTACAAAGAAATTTCTGAAGACCAAACCTGAAGTCCAGGTGACGTTTGAAATCAAAGCAGACGCGGCAGCGGATGCTTCTCAGGTTTACATAGTTGGCAAATTCACCAACGATGTAAACCTGAGAAGCATCCGCGGTCGCGTCTGCTTTGATTTCAAACGTCACCTGAACTTCAGGTTTGGTCTTCAGAAATTTCTTTGTAACTGCCATGTCAGCTCCTTGAGTCTTAACCGTGAACTATTCCAATATTCTTTTATAGATAATAAGACAAAAAATAACCACATATATTGTTAGCTAAGTAGTTTTATTCAAGTCTATGAATTCTGTGTTACATGGCTCCAGATCGCGATATATCTCACAGTTGAAACTGTGCTTGTAGTAATTTTCTCGTAAATGAACTGCGCAGATAAAATCCTCTAGGGCGGGTTTGTATTATTGTTCCATCAATTCCGATAGCTGGTGTCAGCGATTGTCCGTTGGCGGCTTTAGGCCGGAGTTGTAATGCTTCTCCATGTCTTGCGCTGACGGATTCTACTTTTCCGAGCGCAATCAACTCCATAATATCTTCCCAGTCTTGACGCAGAATCTGTTCCTGAGCCGCTGATGGTTGCCATAACCAGGGAGTACCAATCACTCGTGATGCTATGTTTTGTGTTCGATCGCCGATGATTGGGATCCAAAGGACAGTTGATAATTTATGATGCACATTGGATGTATTCCATGTGATGGTCTGCTGATTTAGCAAAGGGGCGCTGCAGACAAAAGTGCTTTCCAATGGAAGGTCATTGTTAGCAAGAGGCAGGGTTTTCAGTTCGACACCGAGTTCAGGAAAATCTTGCTGTGGTTTGCTACCTGCGGTAGCACCAAGAGCTAGCTCCAGTAGCTGACCTATCCAGCCTTTTTCGCGGCGTAACGAGCCAGGAATAGCAATATGATGCTGATGGGCCAACTCACCAAGTGTAAGACCGGCTATTTGTTCTGCGGCATTGAGTAGTTCGGGGATATTTCGATACATCGCAGTTAGAGATGTTTTGGTCTTGTCAGGAGCATAGTATGCCTCGCTAGTTTCATTGATTACAGCTATAGAGTGTTGAAACTTAATATACCCGGATTTGGTATTTGGCAGATCCGTTGGATCTCTCACAATGGGAATGTCTGTTTGCTGATCTCTGGTTAATATGAAAGAATCGGGTTAGTTCAGGTTTTACATCAGGTGATTGCGTGATTGATGGCGATGGTTTCCGCCCGAATGTAGGTATTGTGATCTGCAATCGCAATGGTCAAGTGTTATGGGCTCGTCGCTACGGACAACATTCCTGGCAGTTTCCTCAAGGCGGAGTGGATGAAGGGGAAACACCTGAGCAAGCCATGTTTCGGGAACTGTATGAAGAAATTGGGCTTAAGCAAGAGGATGTTACGATTCTCGCGACTAGCCGGAACTGGCTGAAATATCGGCTGCCAAAACGCTTGATCCGTTGGGAAAGTAAACCGGTCTGTATCGGACAAAAGCAGAAATGGTTTTTATTACGTCTGGATCCTGCTAAGGAAGCCAGCATTCAGTTTGGATGTCACGGTCAGCCGGAATTTGATGATTGGCGCTGGGTCAGTTACTGGTATCCGGTCCGGCAAGTTGTGTCTTTTAAACGTGAAGTTTACCGCAGGGTAATGAAAGAATTTTCGACTATAGCGATGCCTTATATTCCCCCGGCACCTAAGAAAGATCCCCGTAAAAAACAACATTACCGTTAGCTGTGGTCGTTTGTAAGATTTTAGAAGGAGAAATATTGTGCTGACAACATTGCGGCAAATCGTGGAAAGCGTAACGGCTGCACCATCTTTATCTGATGCGATGCATTCGCTGGTACAGCAGACCCGTGCAGCCATGCATGTTGATTGTTGTTCAGTCTATATTTCGGAACCACAACGCCAACGTTATCGTTTGATGGCTACAGATGGTTTATCACAGGAAGCTGTTGGTAAAGCGATATTACCCTTTGATGAAGGGCTGGTTGGCTTGGTTGGCCGCCGGGAGGAGTTAATTAATCTGGCTGATGCTCCGTCGCATGCGAGTTTTAAATATCTGCCGGAGGTTGGCGAAGACGAGTTCAAGACTTTTCTTGGTGTTCCCATCATGCATCAACGGAATGTGTTGGGGGTCTTAGTTGTTCAGCAAAAATTGTCTCGCCAGTTTACTGAAATCGACGAATCATTTCTGGTTACTTTGGCAGCCCAATTAGCAGTTAGGATTGCCCATGCCGAGTTAAAAGGCTTGATTAGTTCTTCGTCTAATCATCGGGCGGTGCATGGCGTTGGTGTTTCATCTGGAATGGCTATTGCTAAAGCCTGGGTATGGCAGCCGAAAATGGCTTTATCGCAGGTTAATCTTAAGCATAGCGATGAGCCTGAGCTGCAACTTGAGCTGCTGAATCAGGCTGTTCTTCAAGTGCAGATTGAACTGGATTCGCTCGCGATGCGTTTTCAGGATGCTGTGCAGGTAGACTCTCAGTCTATTTTCGATATCTATCAACATATTCTGGCCGATCCTAACTTCATTGCTCAGATTGAACTGGAGATTACGGAAAATCAGTGGAATGCCACCTCGGCTGTTCGTCAGGTTAGTGAACGCCTGATAGCTCAGTTCTCTGCGATGAGTGACCCTTATCTTCGTGAACGATCGCTGGATATTCGCGATGTGGCGCAGCGGTTGCTTAGCTGTCTTGCGCACAGTCATATGGACCAGTTCGATTTTCAGGAGCCCGTGATCTTACTTGCTGAAGAGGTTACCGCGACGCTTTTAGCTGAGATCCCGAAAGATCGTTTAGCTGGGGTTGTATCGATTCGTGGTGCTGTGAATTCCCATGCGGCGATCTTAGCGAGAACGATGAGTGTTCCTGCAGGTATGGGGCTTGAATTGCCTTTGCAGGAGCTGGATGGACAGGAACTGATTATTGATGGCGGTAATGGTGATGTCATTATTCAGCCGGGTAGTGCGGTGCTGGCGGAATATGAACAGCTTATCCAGCAAGCAAAGGCTTTTGATGATCTGGTCGCACAGGAAGCTCAGCTGCCATCAGAAACACAGGATGGTTGTCCGGTCTCGGTGTTATTAAATGCCGGGCTTAGTCTGGATGTTGATAATTGCCTGATGGATTGTTCTGACGGAGTAGGCCTGTATCGTACAGAGATACCATTTATGCTGCATGATAGCTTCCCGTCTGAGCAGGAACAAACCAAGCGTTACCGGGCAATACTGGAGCAATATAGTGGCCGTCAGGTCTGCATGCGGACACTCGATATTGGCGGTGATAAACCTCTGCCTTATTTCCCTATCAGTGAGGAAAATCCTTTTCTCGGCTGGCGAGGGATCCGTATTACCTTGGATCATCCGGAGCTGTTCCTTGCACAATTGAAAGCCATGCTGAGGGCAAGTGAACATAACGATAATCTGGCTATCATGCTGCCGATGATCTCTTGTGTCAGCGAGATCCAGTCGGCGCGTCGTTTACTGGACCAAGCCTGGCTTGAGGTATCAGATGAGCTACGTACGCGGGGAAGTGCAATTCGCTATCCGAGTCTTGGCGTCATGATTGAAGTGCCAGCGGCGATTTATTTGTTGCCGGATCTGGCACCTTATGTCGATTTCTGGTCGGTCGGAACTAATGATCTGACGCAGTATTTACTGGCGGTGGATCGCAATAATGCCCGGGTAGCGCAGATGTATGATGGGTTGCATCCGGCTGTGCTGCGGGCGCTGCAGCAGATTGTTCATACTGCCAACCAACAGGCCAAGCCAGTTTCTGTTTGTGGTGAATTGGCTGGTGATCCTGTTGGCGTATTGATCCTGCTGGCAATGGGATATCGCCGGTTTAGTATGAATTTGAACAATATCGCCAAGATAAAATATATGCTGCGACGGGTAAGGACGGATGCGCTGGTTCCTTTACTGGAACAGGCGATTCAGTTGCATGATTCAGTACAGATTAGAAAACTGTTCACAACTTATCTGGAGTCTGTGGGGCTGCAGGGTTTTTTCAGTAAAAAAGCCTGACGGGTTATCGATGTTGCCGCCTGCTTATTCCAACAGACGGCATTCAGGTAACTTGCTTATACCGAGAAGGGATAGGTGATTGCCTCGTGATGCTGGTATCCCGTCACTTTGAAATCATCCATAGTGACCCAGGTTTCCAAATCTTTCAGGCTTTTAATATCCGGATTGATCTCCAGTTGTGGTGAGGGAAAGGGCTCGCGTTTGAGCTGGACATCCCGCATCAGTGCAACTTGGTCTTCATACATGTGGGCGTTGACGATTTTGTGATATGCCAACCCTGGTTTATTTCCCGTGATCTGTGCCATGAGCGCCAATAAAGTGAAGACTTGGATCTGATTGAAATTCAGCCCGAGAGGTACGTCACAGGAGCGTTGATAACTGGTCAGATAAAGCGTATCGCCCAGTAGTGAAAACGTATGTGTGTGCATGCAAGGACGCAGGCAACCCAGCTCGAATTCTCCCGGATTATAAAACGTCAGGATTTCGCCCCGATCATCAATCCCTTTTGACAGATTAGCGACAATTTTTGCCAGTTGATCGAGCTCACTGCCATCGTGTTTGCGCCAGTGTCGGCCCTGAACGCCATAAACGCGTCCCATGTCATCCGGGCCTTTGCGGGCCGGGTTATTCAGCCAGGCATTATTTTCGTTTGCATTGGCATCCCAGGTTTTTGTTCCTAACGCTCTGAAGTCCGCAGCATTATCATAGCCGCGTATATAGCCCAGTAGTTCAGCAATCGCTGCTTTCCAGAAGCTTTTCCGGGTGGTAATGATCGGGAATTGATTGTTTTTCACATCATAAACCTGATCTGCATTAATCACTGTCAGACAACGCTTACCGGTTCTTTCATTCCCGACCCATACTCCTTCATCAATAATGCGCTGGCTGAGTGCTAAATATTGTTCCATGCTTTTTCCTGAAAATTATGCTGATCGCAGTATAAATTATCATCAATCATGATGAAGTTACTGTTAGGCTAAATACGTGATATCCGTAAGTTTTTCCGTAGTCAGCATCTGCGGATGCTTCGGTTGGATATATCAAACACGTTGAAATAAAAAGAGATATCTGAAAAAACCATACATATCACGAATTTAATTTATCGTAAAAACCGATAAGTTGGCTAGGTTTAATGGATTTTTTCTGATCTGTTTCTATTCGTATACTGATCTTACATGAAGTAAGGAGTATTTCGATGATCAATTTACTGAAACGGTTTCTGCATCTGGAAGCTGCTGGCGGGGTGATCCTTTTTTTTACTGCTGTTTTGGCACTTATTCTGGCTAATTCGCCCTGGTCAGGCCTGTATCTTTCATTTCTCGATATTCCCGTGCAATTTCGTATCGGGGCGCTGGATGTGCATAAGCCGCTGTTGCTTTGGATCAATGATGGGCTAATGGCAATTTTCTTTTTACTGGTGGGCATGGAAATTAAGCGGGAAATGCAAGAGGGCTCTCTGTCCAGCCTGCGACAGGCCAGTCTGCCGATGATTGCTGCAATAGGGGGGATGGTTGTTCCTGCGGCACTGTTTTCATTGGTAGCTTATGCAGATGAGGAGTTGATGCGTGGCTGGGCTATTCCAATGGCAACGGACATTGCTTTTGCTCTGGGGGTGTTATCTCTGCTAGGTCGCCGGATACCTCTATCATTGAAGGTGTTCTTATTAGCGCTGGCGATTATTGACGATTTAGGGGCAATCATGGTCATTGCTCTGTTTTATACATCAGAGGTACATACTACGCCTTTATTCTTTGCTGTGGCATTAAGTGGCATGTTGTTGATGTTAAACCGGTGCAGAGTGATGCGCCTTGCCCCTTATTTATTGATCGGCGTATTACTCTGGTTTGCAGTATTAAAATCGGGAGTTCATGCCACGATTGCCGGGGTCATTCTGGGTTTTGCTATTCCCCATGCAAAACGTTTATCTCATTCACCGCTACAACTACTGGAGCATCGTTTGCACCCCTGGAGTAGTTATTTCATATTACCTCTCTTTGCTTTTGCTAATGCGGGGTTATCGTTTACAGGGTTATCCTGGTCCGATCTGGGTGCTGGCCTGCCATTGGCTATCATTGTCGGTTTGTTTATTGGAAAACCACTGGGAGTAATGTTGGTTTCCTGGATTGCTGTGAAATTAAAACTGGCTGTTTTGCCGGAAAAGGTGAGCTGGATTCAGTTATTCGGGCTTGCTGTACTGTGTGGGATTGGCTTCACCATGTCTATATTTATCAGTGGACTGGCTTTTGATACCACCAGTGATATGTTTGCTGCATCTCGTTTAGGTATTTTATTTGGTTCATCGGTTGCTGCGGTGAGTGGGTATTTATTGTTGCGAAAAGCATCTGGCAATCGTCAGGATAAGGAATGTAATCGTGTTTCATCTTAACTACAATCATCTTTATTATTTCTGGATGACACAGAAAAAAGGCTCGGTTACTCAGGCTGCAGAAGCACTTTATTTAACGCCACAGACCATCACCGGACAGATCCGCCAGCTGGAAGATCGGTTGGGCGGACGGTTATTCAAACGTAAAGGCCGTAACATTGAAGCGACAGAGTTAGGGCAACTGGTTTTCCGTTATGCTGACAGAATGTTTTCATTGTCATATGAAATGCTCGAGATCGTGACATTCCAGAAGGAGAATGAAAGCTCTTTTAATGTGGGGATCGCTGATGTGCTTTCGAAGCGGATTGCCTCAAAGGTCTTGTTAGCGGCATTACCGAATGATGGTTCGGTTCATTTGCGTTGTCTGGAATCAACCCATGAAATGTTGTTGGCACAATTGCGAGAACATAAGTTGGATGTGATCCTCTCTGATTGTCCGTTAGATTCGACGCAGCACCCGGATTTGCTATCCAAAAAGTTAGGGGAGTGTGGTGTCAGTTTTTTCTGTCAGGCTCCTTTACCGGAAAAACCGTTTCCAGAATGCCTGATGGAAAGAAAACTGCTGATCCCGGCAAAAAGAACCGCGATGGGAAGACAATTAACCCGCTGGTTTGATGAGCAGGGGTTAGCGCCACAAATTTTCGGGGAATTTGATGATGCGGCCCTAATGAAAGCCTTTGGTCTTTTCAATCAAGGGATCTTTGTTGCGCCTACCTTGTATGAAGAAGAGTTTCTGGATGGACAAACGGTAGCATTACTTGGACAAACTGATGCGTTGAAAGAGGAATACTATGCCATTTTCGCAGAAAGAATGATCCAGCATCCTGCCGTCAAACGACTCTGTGAGAGTGATTTTTCTGCATTATTCGCTGGATTAGAGCAATAAATCGCATGCTGACTCATTCTCGTTAGCGGAATTGCTGGTATTATTGCCGACTTTTAGCACGGGCGGAGAAAAATAAATGTCCATCGAAGAAATGGAACAAGGTGCAGATAAGGCGGTTTCGCTACTTAAGGCGATGGCCAATCACCATCGGCTGATTATCTTATGCTGTCTGCAGGGTGGTGAATTATCGGTTGGGGAGCTGAACCAGAAGATTGGTTTAAGTCAGTCAGCACTATCACAGCATTTGGCTCTGCGGCGGCGGGATCATCTGGTCAAGACGCGCAAGGAAGCTCAGACAGTCTATTACTCTCTGAGTAGCGCAGAAGTTGAAGCAATCATTGCCACACTCCACAATCTGTATTGCTCGACGTAATCAGTTTAGCGAGTAGAAAACAAAAAACCGGCCGAAGCCGGTTTTTTTATCTGAACAATCAGCTGCAAATTATTGCATTGCAACGATTTGAGCAGACAGACGAGACTTATGACGAGCAGCCTTGTTCTTGTGGATCAGGCCTTTAGCTGCCATACGATCCAGAATTGGCTGTGCAGCCGCGAAAGCAGCCTGAGCAGCAGCTTTATCACCAGATGCGATCGCTGCAACAACTTTCTTGATGAAAGTACGGGTCATAGAACGACGGCTGGCGTTGTGCTTGCGGGCTTTCTCTGCCTGGATAGCGCGCTTCTTAGCAGATTTAATGTTAGCCAAGGTAAAACTCCTGAAAAAACGGTCTTAGCGAGTGTGCTGAAAAGGTCGAGAAATATGCCTTCTCAACCCGATGATGTCAATCAATTTTGTGCAAATAACCACCGTACTCTTATAGCCACCCAGAGCGCAGATAGTTAAACTGTCGGCCGATTTTAGCAGGAATCTGGCTGCTGTACAGTTTTCGAGGTCTATCTTGAGCAAGAAGTTATTAAAATCGGGATTAATCGTTACTTTTGCAACATTTGCTTCACGCATTCTCGGATTGGTTCGGGATATTGCGATCGCCCATCTTCTGGGCGCGGGTGTTGCTTCGGATGTATTTTTCTTTGCGAACCGTATTCCGAACTTTATGCGCCGTTTGTTTGCTGATGGCGCATTCAATCAGGCATTTGTGCCAGTGATGACAGAATACAAAGCTAAGGGCGATAAAGCGGCTGTTCGTGAATTGCTGGCGGCAGCGGCAGGAACTCTCGGTGCCATTATTACTGTTGTTACCGTTCTTGGTGTGCTTGGGTCAACAGTGTTATCTGCTCTGTTTGGTTGGGGCTGGTTTATGTCATGGTGGCATGGTGAGCCCGGTGGTGAAAAATTTGAACTTGCCAGCTTGATACTGAAGATCACCTTTCCTTATCTCTGGTTTGTTACCTTTACCGCTATGTCGGGCGCTATCCTGAACACCTACGGTCGTTTCGGAATTTCTTCATTTACACCGACTCTTTTAAACATTGCACTGATTGTAACAGCCTGGTGGATTGCACCGTATACGGATGATCCGGTTATTGCTCTGGCTGTTGCGACTTTTGCGGGTGGATTGATCCAACTGCTGTACCAAATTCCGTATATGTGGCAGATGGGTTTTCTGGTGAAGCCCAAATGGGCTTGGAATCATCCTGGTGTTGTTAAGATCCGTACGTTGATGCTGCCTGCGATTTTTGGTGTATCAGTCAGTCAGATCAACCTGATATTCAACACTATGCTGGCATCTTTTCTTTCTACTGGTGCGATCAGTTATCTCTATTATTCCGATCGTTTACTGGAGTTTCCGTTAGGAATGTTTGCGGTGGCGATCAGTACGGTGATTTTACCTGCCTTGTCTAAACGTCATGTCGATGCGGCTCCTGAACTATTTAATCAGACGATGGACTGGGGGGTGCGGATGGTGATGTTCTTAGGCTTACCCGCCATGGCTGGTTTGATGGTACTACGTGAACCGATCCTGCGGGCGTTGTTTATGCGCGGGCATTTTGGGGTACATGAAGTTTCGATGGCTGGCGCCAGTTTGCTGGCGTCTTCCTGTGGTATTCTGTCGTTAATGCTGGCTCGTGTGCTGGCTCCGGGCTTTCATGCCAAGCAGGATACAAAAACACCGGTCCGTTATGGTGTCCATTCGATGATTTCCAATATGGTGTTTAACGCGATCCTGATTTATCCGCTGGGGTATATTGGTCTGGCCTTGTCAACCGCCTTATCGGGTACCGTGAATGCGATTTCGCTGTTTCAGGGGTTATACCGGCGTGGCATCTACACACCAGGCCGATCGACACTGATATTTTTTATTCGCATGTTAGTGGCGACACTCGCGATGGCTGCTGTATTAGAGTGGCTAAAAGCACCACTGGAACAGTGGATTGCATGGTCGCAATGGTCTTCTGTCTGGGAATTAACAAAGCTGCTGGTGATCGGTGTTGCGACTTATATTCTGACCATGTTTACCGTCGGGATCCGTATACACCATTTCAAAACTGTGACTGAGGGCTGATTAGCCGTGGTGTTCAGTATATAATCCGACGGTTTTGCAGTGAAACAGGGCTCCGAATTTATGGAATTGATCCGCGGTATTCATAATCTCCGTCAAGAGCATGCAGGTTGTGTGCTGACTATTGGTAATTTTGACGGGGTACACCGCGGGCATCAGGCGGTACTGACCAAATTACGGGAGCAGGCTGAGCTGCTGAGCTTGCCGTCCTGTGTCATGGTCTTTGAGCCACAACCTCTGGAGTTTTTTGCGCCAGGAAAAGCGCCAGCACGACTCAGTCGTTTGCGTGATAAATATGAAGACATCGCCGCACTGGGTATCGATCGGATGTTGTGTGTTAAATTCGACCGAGCGTTTTCCAAACTCACGGCAGAGCAATTTATCGAACAGATCCTGCTCCGTCAGCTGGATGTGCGTTTTCTGGTGATAGGCGATGACTTTCGGTTTGGTGCTCACCGGCTTGGTGATTTCGCTTTATTGGCGGAAGCCGGGAAAAAACATGGTTTTCAGGTACTGAGCACCGATACGCTGTTACATGATCAGCAGCGGGTAAGCAGTACCCTGCTACGCGAAGCGTTAAAGGATGGACGGCTGGATGACGTAGCTCATATGCTTGGGCACTCCTATGTTATTTCCGGTCGAGTGGCACATGGAGCCAAGCTTGGGCGAACCATCGGTTTCCCGACCGCTAATATTCATCTGAAACGGCTAATTGCTCCTTTGCAGGGCGTATTTGCCGTTCAGATCGAGATTAACGGGATACGGCATCCCGGTGTCGCTAACATTGGTTTCAGACCTACTGTGAATGGAACCCGTTCGCAGTTGGAAGTTCATATATTTGATTTTGAAGAGGATTTGTACGGAAAACAGTTACAAATCCGGATTTGTCATAAATTGCGGGATGAGCAGAAGTTTCCTTCTTTTACCGCATTACAGACACAGATAACCGCAGATGCGTTGCATGCTCGTGAATGGCTGGCTACGCATCAGTGTTAACCCCCTGATGGAATTTAGGACTGATGAGCGACTATAAACATACGTTGAACCTGCCGGAAACCGCGTTTCCGATGCGTGGCGATCTGGCTAAACGTGAGCCGGAAATGCTGAAAAACTGGTACAAACAGGATTTGTACGGTGCTATTCGCAAAGCTAAAGCAGGTAAAAAATCTTTCATTCTGCACGATGGCCCACCTTACGCTAACGGCAGAATTCATATTGGTCACTCCGTCAACAAGATCCTGAAAGATATTATTATTAAATCCAAGGGGTTATCTGGTTTTGACTCTCCATATATTCCGGGATGGGACTGTCACGGTCTGCCGATTGAGCTGAAAGTGGAAGGTATGGTTGGTAAGCCGGGGGAGAAAGTCTCTGCTGCCGAATTCCGCGAAGAGTGTCGTAAGTATGCGAAAACTCAGGTAGAAGCACAGAAGGCTGATTTTATCCGTCTGGGCGTGTTAGGTGACTGGGAACATCCTTACCTGACGATGGACTTCAATACCGAAGCCAACATCATCCGCTCACTGGGCAAAATTATTGCCAATGGTCACCTGCACAAAGGCTCTAAGCCGGTGCATTGGTGTACCGATTGCGGCTCGGCGTTAGCTGAAGCAGAAGTGGAATATTACGACAAGAAATCGCCAGCGATTGACGTGCGTTTCCGTGCCGAAGACGAAGTGCTGGTGGCTGGTAAGTTCGCTGCTGCCGGCGAAGGCCCATTGTCTGTTGTGATCTGGACTACAACACCTTGGACGCTGCCAGCTAACCGTGGTGTAGCACTGCACCCTGAGCTGGACTATGTGTTGGTGCAGGTCAATGGCGAACAGCCAGAACGTCTGGTACTAGGTGCTGCACTGTATGAATCGG
>SSEX01000001.1 GCA_008015085.1 Tolumonas sp.
GGCAAATGAGGTCGTTTTACAAAAACATTTTCCTAGCTCGTTTGCTGGCACTGACTTGCATGACCTGTTGCAACAAAACGGCATTCAGCAACTGGTGATTTGCGGCATGATGACGCAGATGTGTGTTGATACCACGACGCGCGCGGCCTTTGATTTAGGCTATCAGGTGCAAGTCGCGCTCGATGCAACCGCCTGCCCTGCGTTATCTTTTGGTGATACGGAGATTCCGGCTGAGACGGTCAAAGCGACGGTAGCCGCCGCGCTGCATGGCACATTTGGATTGGTGACTGACACTGAAACGATTTTGTCTGCATAAAAAGAAAGGGAGTAGAACTCCCCTTCGATTGGCTTATAAACACTGAGACAATTTGAGTATGCTCACATCACCACCGCGATAGTACGCGGTTTTCAGATAGGCACAGCGAAGAGCAACTGTATGATCCGATCGTCTGAGTACTGGCCAATCTCTGCTGCGAAACCGTATGAACGAATGACTCTTTGCGATCTTTTACACCCATAACAGTGAAAAACGATAACGATGGTATCCTTTCGCTTCTTATAATAATGGATTGTATTTGCGAGCAACTTACCAAATCTCATCTTTTATGGTATTCATTAGAAACCATCTATCGTAGTGTTTAAATGCACTCTTAATAAAAATACAAATTAATAAGTACGGGTAAAATATGGAACAACACACACTATTACTGGCTGCAGAAGATTTGCCTCTGCTGTCTGATCTTGATTTGCATTCTTATTCCAATATCTTGGTTGTGGTTTTTGCCAAAGATAAAGGCTTACCAGTTGCAACCGCCCGGCAGTTGCTGGCGATCCAGTCACACAACGCGATCAATATCGAACTGAATATTCCCTCCGCTGCCATGCCTAATCCGGAATATGTTTTTGCGCATCTTGCCGGACGCATTTTTGGCTCCTCACCAGAGACAACTATCACTCTGTTTGGTTCACCGGAATTGCAGTCTGTTAT
This sequence comes from Tolumonas sp., assembly GCA_008015085.1. Lineage (GTDB taxonomy): Bacteria > Pseudomonadota > Gammaproteobacteria > Enterobacterales > Aeromonadaceae > Tolumonas. The sequence continues at coordinate 989 of SSEX01000001.1, forward strand.
TGATATCTGCGAAGCGACTGGTCAGCCTGCATTACTGATCCCCGTTGAATCTGAGCTCTCGTTTATGGCAGAGCAACCCCCTGGCTTAATCGACTCGGTGTTGCCTGAAACCATTCTTGTTCATGCAGAGCCACCGACTGTGCTGAATGACGCACCAAAAATAGATACGCCAGAAGCCCCGCTAACGTTGGTACCGAAAAAACGAGCGGAGCTCACAGAAGAAGAAAAGAAAAACAAATCCATCGCGGAGTTGATCGCAGAGCGCGAAGCGCGAATACACAAAAACGAACAGCTGATTAAACAGGCACTGAACAAACCTGTTCCGCTGACACAGAAACGATAAGTCTCATCTCTGTCTTTCTTCTCTCTGCACATTCAGCCATCACCTGCTAGGTGATGGCTGAATTTCCAACCCTTTTCAATTTATCGCATGGCTTTTACCGGCATTCTTCCTGCTGGTGAACCATTTCCAGACTGATGCCGGCCACATCGAAACAGCCGTGTCATTGCGGCTACACAAAACGGAACACCCTATCCGATGACCATAACAATGGCGGCCTGTGGTCTGTTGGGAACCAGCCTCTGGTTTATTGGCTCATCGCGGCAAAATGCCGAAGCAGCCAGTCACGGATAAACTGCTGCGCCGGATCATGCTCATGCAACCGATGCCAGACCAGATAAAGCCGGGCCCGCACCTTGTCCGGCTCAAAAGGCCGCCGAACCAGCGCATCAAATAACGGATGATCAGCCACCATAATTTCCGGCAGGATCGACAGCATCGGACACTCCGCCAGGATTGCCGGAATCGCCGTAATACCGCCAGATGTTGCAGTTATACGCCGGGTCACCCCTTGCTCAGCAAAGTAGTTATCAATGATCGTGGCCGTCTTGTGGGAATAGTTCGAAGCCAGTTGCGGCACTTCCGCCAGCTCAGCCAATGAGACCGCATCATCAAACTGCAACTGCCGGGCATCATACACATACATAAACCGGCTTTCAGCCAGCAAACAGTATTGATAGGCCTCTTTCGGTTCCCAGTCATTCCCGATGATCGCCATATCAATCCGCCCCTGCGTAAACGCATCGGTCAGCTGCGCCATCGGTACCGGACGGGAATGCAAATGTAACCCCGGTGCCTGTTTTCGTAAGAATCCCAGTAATGCAGGTAACACCAGCCGCTCCAGATGTTCCGGTATGGCGACATTAATCTCCTGTTGCACGGTGGCCGGATCAAACTCCGGCGGGTGCAACTGGGTGCGGATCTGTTCCAGCCACCCGGCCACCACCGGCGCCAGTGCCATAGCCCTACGGGTTGCTTCCATGCGATGACCACGCTTGATAAACAACGGGTCATCCAGCATCTCACGCAGCCGGTTGAGCGCATGACTCATCGCAGACTGGCTTAACCCGACCCGTTGTGCAGCCCGCGTCACGTTGCCCTGTTCGGTATACAGCGCCTCCAGCACGACCAGCAGGTTCAGATCCCAGTGGCGGAACTGCTGGAAAAAAGTATCGGTACGTCCGTTATTCAAGTTTTGCATGATAGATATGATTATTACCCATTTGATTCATTATAGCGCTTTACGAACAATGACAACCTCATGCGAGGTGTCATCATGTTGTACGCAGGTCCGTTCAATCCTCCCGTTATCCGGCAGTTATTACGCATCAATATCAGTCTGATGGTCTGTGTGGAGTTCATTCAGAACGCCATGCTGTCCTTTGCCTCATCCTATCTGTGCGGGGCGCTGGGCATGACCCGGCAGACCTACAGTCTATCGACGGCCATCTATGCCGGTATCGCGATTATCATGATTGCCCAGCATCACTGGCTGGTGTCGCATCTGAGCTACCGGCGCTGTATTCGCCTGGCTTTACTCTGTTTTGCCGCTGGCGCCCTGCTCTGCGCCAATGCCGATACACCGTTTTCGTTCATTCTTGGCAGAGCCATTCAGGCGATTGGCGGCTCCGCCTTCTTTACCGCAGCGCGGGTACATGTGAACTATTTCCCGGCATCCCCAACCGGACGCGGTCTGGCGATCCGCTACATGGCTTACAGTCTGGTCGGTTGCAGTGCGCTCGCGCCCTTTCTGGCCTCAGTGATACTGGAACATGGCAGCTGGCGGCTGTTATTCCTGATCCAATTGCCACAGATTGCGCTGATTTGGTGGCTAAGCGGGAAAACGGTGAGTAATGTGCGTAAATTACGCCTGACGGGAAAACTGCATCCGGGCAGTATGCTGGCACTGGTCGGGGGTGTTTTTGTATTGCAATACATCATGGAACACCTGCCATATGACCTCAGTGACGATCATCTGTTGCTGGCCTGCCTGCCGGTTTCCCTGATTGCGTTTGCCGGTTTTATCTATATCGAGCATCAGCGGCATCGTTCTTTCCTGCCATTCCGCCATCTCTTTACCGGACGCTACCTGAGCGGATTGTTCTACTATGCCGTGTGCTATTTGCTGATGTCGTCGATCAACTATCTGATACCGATATTTCTGCAGCAAGGGCTGAACGTCCCTGTCTTGAACTGTGGTGTGGTGATCAGTGCGGCAGGTGCCTGCTCATTACCATTTGCCTGGCTGCACCTTAATACGGCAGCCCGCTACCGACATCAACGCCACTATCTGCTGTTCGCTTTTGGCTGTCTGGCGTTGTTTGGATTGCTGTGCAGTCAGCTCACCCCACAGGCAACGCTCTGGCAAATCGCCCTGCCGCTGCTGATTCTGACGGGGTTTACAGCCATTGGTCAGGGCACCGCAGCCTTTCATACCTTCAGGGAAACGGATAACCGGATTTTTTCGCAGGCCTATCAAACGAAAAACATGCTGCGGGAACTGATGAACTCGACCGGCGTTTCTATTACCAACGTCTTTCTGCAACACCGCGAAGCCCTGCATTACACCCGATTGGCTGAAAGTGTGCCTACCGATAGCTTTCAGCAGAGCGCGATGTCACCTTCTGGCCTGCTGACACTGGTCACGCGCCAGTCGACCATCATGTCCTGTCTGGATTTCTTTATGTTAATAGCCGTATTGGGTACCGGTCTGATGCTCCACAGTCTGTGGCAGAAACAGATCCGGTAAAAGGAAATTTAAAGTGCTGCCACCGAACCACGAACGACCAGTTCACCAATAAACTCACTGTCATCCTGCTTCGGAGTTTCCGTACTGGTTAACTTATCCAGCAACAGAGTCATCGCATGGGTCACAAAGGCATGTGCCGGTAACTGCACAGAAGATAATGAGGGGGAAAGGTAATCAAGCACCGCTTCATTATCAAATCCAAACAGCGAAACTTGCTGCGGCACAGCAATACCATGCTCCTCTAATGCCTTCAGTGCACCGATAGCGGTCAGATCATTAAAGCAGCAAAGTGCGGTGAACTCGGTTTTACGCTGAAGCAACTGATTACAGGCACTATAGCCGCCGTGATAATAACGGTCACCTTCTGCAACCAGTAAAGGATCAAACGCAATGCCAGCGGTCGCTAGCGCGGCTTGATACCCTTGCAGACGCAGCTGCGCGGTGCGCTGATTCAGCGGCCCGGCAATATACGCAATTCGTTTATGCCCCTGCGCCAGCAGATATTCCACCGGTAAACGGGCACCCTGTGAATGATCAAACCAGACGCAATTTTGCGGATGACGCGGCAGATAGCAGTTCATCACCACCAAAGGCACCGGCAGCTCATCAATCAGGTCACTCAGCTCATCACCACGAATATTGTAATGATCAAAAAAGGAGTTGTTGTAATAAAGCACCGCATCGCAACGTCGATCGACCAGCGAGCGGATCGCTTTGACCCCCCCATCCGGCTGATCATTAACTTGTGTAATCATCAGGAATTTTCCGGCTTTATCTGCCAGCTCCTGACAGATCTCGATCAACAGCGCCAGATATTGTGAGGTATTAGAACCCCGCGGGATCACCAGACCAATGGTGTTGGTTTCCTGCTTGGAAAGCGACTGAGCCAGCACGTTCGGCCGGTAATTCAATTCCTCGATCGCCTGAAAAACGGCCTGCTTTGTTGCTTCAGAGATCTTCGCTGTTCCGTTCAGCACACGGGATACCGTCGATTTTGAGACCCCGGCTTTACGGGAAACATCCAGCATCGTGGCCATAGACTGAAAAACTCCTCTCTGAACAACGGTATAGGAACCGATAAAAAGCCATTATCTATGACTGATTTTAAAAAGTACAAATCAAAGGGGTTGATGGTGAAATAAAAAAGCCGGACTGAACACGGGGAAGTTCAGCCCGGCGGAACAGGCGCTAGACGCACAGGTAAAATATTCAGGAGCTCACCAGGTCAGAAGATTATCGGTAAGTCTCAGAGAGCATGCCTGTTGTTCACCCCTGAATGCGGCATACTCTCTGAGTGCTTGATTAAGCCGCTTGGACCGTTTTCGCTGGCTGACGCTGACGGTGAATTTCGATCAGTTCTTCAATCATTTCACGGGCCAGCATCGAGGTCATGATGTGATCCTGTGCATGAACCATCACCAGATTCACCGGGATTTTGCCGCAGCCTTCGTCCATACCAATCAGCATGGTTTGCACATCGTGTGCACGCTTTGATGCAGCAGATGCTTCTGTCAGTTGTTCATCCACCAGATCCCAGTCACCCTGCTTCGCGGCACGCAGTGCCTGCATAGCATAACTACGAGCTTCGCCAGCGTTGATGATCAATTCCATTACGGTTGATTCCATATCCATTTTTACGTCTCCACTAATACTTTAAAGATTCTGTCTGTTCTTGTTTACGCTGCGCTGGCTTCCATCTCAGCAGCCATTTCCGCTTCTTGTTCCAGCAGTTGCTTCTCATACACTTTGAAGAAAGGCAGGTAGATCAGCAGGTCGATCACAATCAGCGCAACAACCAGCAAGCCGTTGCTCACCATCCATCCAGCACCCCATGCCGCACCGATTGGCGCAGGCGCAGTCCATGGCACCAGAGAGATGACTTTGCCAATCAGACCAGAAGTTGCTGCAAACCAGGCGATGGTGGCGTTGACCATTGGCGCAACCACAAATGGGAAGAACAGGATTGGGTTCATCACCAGTGGACTACCGAAAATCACCGGCTCGTTAATGTTAAAGCAGGCAGGAACGATACCCAGTTTACCGATCGCACGCAGGTGCGCGGATTTACTGCGGGTATAAAGCAGCACCAGACCTAAAGTGGCACCAGAACCACCCAGCACGATGAAGAATGCCCAGAATGCTTCTGCGAAGATATGAGGCAGGGCCTGACCAGCCGCCAGTGCCTCCTGGTTCAGACCCAGGTTCACCAGATAGAAAGGCTGTAAGATACCACCCACGATGGCCGCACCGTGGATACCGGCAAACCATAAAACGTGGCACAGGAACACCGCAAACAGGATTGCAGGCAGTGAGTCAGCCGCAGAAATCAGAGGTTTGAACACTGCCATGATCACTTCTGGCAGCAGCATGCCAAATTGATGCTGAATAAACAGGTTCAAAGGGTAAATAGTCAGGATCACTACCAGAGCTGGAATCAGCAGGTTGAATGACTGACGGATCTTTTCCGGTACCTGTTCAGGCAGTTTGATACCAATGTTGCGCACTTTAAGGAAGCGCATCAGCTCAGTAACGTAGATCCCCACGATAATGGTAGTGAAAATACCAGTACCACCGAGGAAACCAGCAGACAGCGCACCATCTTTCATTGGCGCGGCAATCAACAGGAAGGTCATCAGTGAGAGCATCGCACAAGGGAACGCGTCGATTTTGTAGCTCTGCGCCAGGTTATAGGCGATACCCGCACTGATATAACAAGCCATGATCCCCATCGACATATTGAATGGTGTCATGATCTCGTTGAAATACTGTTTAGACATCGACAGCCACCACTGACCGAAGCCGAAAGTGGTATCAGGTGAAAATGGTGGGAACGCAAACACGAGCAGGAATGAACCTACGATCATGAATGGCATTGCACCGATAAAACCGTCACGAACGGCCATGATGTGACGCTGAGTCCCCGCTCGCGCCGCGATGGGGCTGATCTTATTCTCGATAAAATCAAAAAATGCATTCGACATTTGCTGTGTCTCCCTGACGTTGTCTTATTGCATCATGGCCAGTGCGTCAGCGAGAATTTTGTCGCCGCGCATCATGCCGTAATCCATGCTGTTGATAACGGCAATCGGTTTGCCGACAACTTCAGCTTTCTTCTTAAACTCTTCGAATTTGTATTTGATCTGCGGCCCCAGCAGACAGCAGTCATACTTCGGCAGTGTGCTGTCAAACTCTTCCATCGCAACGGCAATGATTTCGGCTTCAATACCTTTCTGTGTTGCAGCCTGTTTCATTTTGTTCACGACCATGCTGGTTGACATACCCGCCGCGCAACATAAGAAAATCTTTTTCATAATCACTCACCCCTGGGTTTCCCCAATGCATCCTGTTGTGTGTTCAGTTGATGCTGTCGCCCCCAAGCAACCTTGCAACCGGTTGCATAATCCCACAGACTGAAACCGGTTTCTGTGAGTCATTTCTCAAAACGTAAGAGGTGTTTAACCGGCAGGATTTTTTGTGATCCAGGATCAAAAACGGCAGAGTGAAAAACAGAATCAGGTATATCCAATATAAAGAAAAGGCCCCACGATCGGAGCCTTTTCGATACAGATAACAACTATTTCGCGCCGTTTTTCGCGATCAGCGCGTTATACCAGAAGAAGCTCTTTTTCTTCGAGCGCTTCATATCTTTCAGGTCAAATTCATCACGGTTAACGTGAATAAAGCCATAGCGTTTACTGCAGCCCTGATGGGTAGAGACCAGATCTATCGCAGACCATGGGCAGAAGCCGAACACATCAACACCGTCGGTAAGCGCCAGCTGAATTTGGTCGATATGCGCCTGCAGGTAGTTGATGCGGTAATCGTCCTGAATGCTGCCATCGGCTTCGACTTTATCGAATGCCCCCAGACCGTTCTCGGTCACGATCAGCGGCAATGCATAACGTTCGTAGATTTCACGCAAGGTGTTGCGGAAACCCACCGGGTCGATCTCCCAGCCAAAATCGTTCTTGCTGAGGTTCGGGTTTGAAGCGCCCTTATAAACACCAATCTCACCTACGACAATCTGCTGGTCGCCAGTGGAACCGCGATCACTGGCATCACCGGCACTGGCGGCCACGGTCTGGGTGGAGTAGTAGTTGAAGGCGATGAAATCCGGCTTGGCGCTGGCCATGATTTCCATATCCCCTTCTTCGATATCCGGAGTGGCATTACGCTCTTCCAGGA
>SSEX01000059.1 GCA_008015085.1 Tolumonas sp.
CGCTAACTCCAGTACAGTGCAACCGACCAGCATCCAACCGGCAGGTGCTAACGCTTGCAGGATGGGGCCACTGGTTTTGCTGCCGGTCGGGAACCAGAGTTCAAATACCACGGTAAACGCCACCGTGCCTGCCAGAATGGCAATGATAGAGACCGCCTGCACCGCACCATTCGCTTCCGCCAGATGATTCTTACCAAACAGAGCCTGAATGTAGCCATATTTGGCCGGAGAGTAGAAGGTTGCCTGAATAGCCAGCAGAAAGGTCATCACAAAGGCAGGCCAGAACCAGCCTAAATAATAACAACCGGTGATCGCTAAGGTCAGACCGACAGCAACCCAGGCAGAGATGCGCATAACCTTATTTTTTGGGTATTTGTCGGAACTGAAACCGGCAGGTGCGAAGAACATAATAAACGGCAGCAGGATCAGGGCATTGACGATAGCCGTCAGTATCACCTGCTGAGGACCGTCGTAAATCTTGAAGACCGTATTCTGAATAATAATTTTATGCCCTAAATCGACAAAGGCATTCATAAAGCCTGCCAGCAGGAAGGCGAGAGAGCCGCGCTGGCTGAGTAGTTTAAACATGAAGGAAGTCCTGATTTCCATGTAACAGTTGTTATATCGTGAGCAATAGTATCGTTTTTTACAAATGGAATTGACTTTGTTGCACCTGTCACATCTGATGGTATCGTTAAACGATACTTTTAAAGCGGGAGGCGTGTAATGAGTCAGACTCACGCTCTGATACAGGCTCTGAAAAAGCAATTGCGGGCGCAAGGGAAGACCTATGCTGATGTCGCTGACTTGCTTGAATTGAGTGAGGCCTCGGTCAAGCGTTTGTTCGCTACCGAGAGTTTCACGCTACAACGGCTGGAGCAATTGTGTGACTGGCTGCAGATCGAATTTGCTGAATTGATGTTACAGGCGCAGCAGCAACCGCAGCTGACCCAGTTAACACTGCAGCAGGAACAGGAAATAGCGACTGATCAGCGTCTACTGCTGGTGGCCGTCAGTGTGATAAACGGTTTTAGTTTTGAAGATCTGCTATCGCACTATGAACTGACGGAAATGGAGTGCGTACGCAAGCTGGCCGCATTAGATCGGTTGAAGATCATTGATTTGTTACCGGGTAACCGGATCCGCCTGCGATTAGCGACCCATTTCAGCTGGTTGCCGGATGGTCCGATCCAGCGCTTTTTTCTGCAGCGGGTGCAGCAGGATTTTTTCCAGTCACGTTTTGATAAAGAGACAGAAAAATTACTGGTACTCAATGGCCTGCTTTGCAACAGCAGTAATCGAGAACTGCAGCAGCTGATGGCGCGCTGGGCGCGGGAGTTCAGTGAACTGACTCGAGGGGATCGCAGCCTGATGATGGATGAGAAGCACGGCACCACACTGGTATTGGCTGTACGGCAGTGGCGTCACGTCTTGTTTGATGAGATCCGTCGATCATCGGTGAGTAATGTTGTGGATAAATAGTGAGCATATGGAACAGATATCCCATCATTATCCACATTAGTAGTCACATGATCTGTAATGATTGTGAAGATCCTGCGAACAAGATCTGGAGATCGATCCGCAAAAGAGAGTAAAATAGAAGGTCTTATAAATGATCAGACAGGGGTGAAAAGTGACCGCTTCGCTATGGCAGCAATGCCTGACACGGCTGCAGGAAGAATTACCGTCCGGTGAGTTCGGCTTGTGGATCCGGCCGCTTCAGGCAGAGTTTGGTGATCGTTCGCTGACCCTGTATGCCGCTAACCGGTTTATTCTTGACTGGGTTCGCGATAAATACCTGTTACGCATCAATAGTTTATTCACCGAGATTTGTGGTGCCGATGCACCGACCCTGCATTTTGCCGTAGGGCGTCGTCCTGCGGCGGCGGCTTCTGTCGCTTCTGCGCCGGCATCAACGTCCGCTCCGGTAGCTGATATCCGTACTGAGCCGGCGATCACCGTGCCTTCCTGGGTAAGCAAACAGGACTCAGTGCCGGAGATCAACCACAAGAGCAATATCAACGAAAGTTATACTTTTGTGAATTTCGTTGAAGGTAAGTCAAACCAGCTGGCGCTGGCGGCAGCCCATCAGGTCGCGGAAAATCCGGGTGGTGCGTATAACCCGTTGTTCCTCTATGGTGGCACCGGCTTAGGTAAAACACACTTGCTGCATGCGGTGGGGAATGGCATTCGTGCGCGCAAACCGAATGCGAAAGTGATCTACATGCAGTCTGAGCGTTTTGTGCAGGATATGGTTAAAGCACTGCAGAACAACGCGATTCAGGAATTCCAGCGTTATTACCGCAGTGTCGATGCGCTGCTGATCGACGATATTCAGTTTTTCGCCAAGAAAGAGCGTTCACAGGAAGAATTCTTTCATACCTTCAATGCATTGCTGGAAGGTAACCAGCAAATCATTCTGACTTCCGACCGTTATCCAAAAGAGATTGACGGTGTAGAAGATCGTCTGAAATCGCGTTTTGGCTGGGGCTTAACGATCGCGATCGAACCGCCTGAGCTGGAAACTCGTGTGGCGATCCTGATGCGTAAAGCAGAAGAAAATAAAATTCATCTGCCGCATGAAGTCGCCTTCTTCATTGCCAAACGCCTGCGTTCTAATGTGCGTGAGCTGGAAGGTGCGCTGAACCGTGTGATTGCTAATGCCCGTTTTACCGGCAAGCCAATCAACATCGATTTTGTGCGTGAAGCACTGCGCGATATGCTGGCGTTGCAGGAAAAGCTGGTCACGATCGAAAACATTCAGAAAACGGTCGCTGAATATTACAAGATTAAAGTGGCTGATCTGCTCTCCAAGCGCCGTTCCCGCTCGGTGGCGCGTCCGCGTCAGCTGGCGATGGCGTTGGCGAAAGAGCTGACCAACCACAGTCTGCCGGAAATTGGTGATGCCTTTGGTGGCCGAGACCATACCACTGTGCTGCATGCCTGTCGTAAAATAGCCGAGCTGCGTGAAGAGAGTAATGATATTAAAGAAGATTACTCGAATCTGATCCGAACCCTTTCCTCTTAATCGCGGGAGAAACAGTCCATGCAATTTTCCATTAGCCGTGACAGTCTGCTGCGGCCATTGCAGTTGGTATCCGGTTCTATCGGTGGTCGTCCGACATTACCTATTCTGAGTAACTTGCTGTTGAACGTGACCGAGCAGCGCCTGTCGTTGACTGGTACCGATCTGGAAGTGGAAATGATTGGTTTGGTGCCATTAAGCGGTAATGTCATTTCCGGGAGTGTGACCACACCCGCCCGTAAATTGCTGGATATCTGCCGTGGTCTGCCAGATGGTTCGTTGCTGGATTTTGTGCTGGAAGGTGAACGGTTAATTCTGCGTTCTGGTCGTAGCCGCTATTCGCTGTCAACGTTACCGGCGAGTGACTATCCAAACATAGAAGAGTGGAATTCGGTATTAGAGTTTGAAATCAGTCAGCAGGAGCTGAAACGTCTGATGGAAGCCACACTGTTCTCAATGGCGAGTCAGGACGTGCGTTTTTATCTGAACGGCATGTTGTTTGAAACCAGCGGGCAAGGGCTGCGTACTGTCGGTACGGACGGTCACCGTCTGGCCACCTGCCGCCGTGAAGTGCTGAGTGAAGCACAGACTGAGCATCAGGTGATCCTGCCGCGTAAAGGGGTGCTGGAGCTGGTACGCCTGCTGGAAAATGATGATCGACCTATTCGCGTGCAGATTGGTCAGAACAACCTGCGAGCGGAAGCGGAAGGCTTTATTTTCACCTCCAAGCTGGTCGATGGCCGGTTCCCTGATTACCGCCGGGTATTCCCGCGTCAGAGTGACAAAATTCTTATCGCTGAACGCGAGCTGCTGAAACAGGCATTTTCCCGTGCAGCGATCCTTTCCAATGAAAAATTCCGTGGCGTTCGTCTTCATCTGAAGACTAATCTGCTTCACATCACAGCCAATAATCCGGAACAGGAAGAGGCTGAAGAGATCGTTGATGTGCAGTATGAAGGGCCGGAAATGGAGGTCGGATTTAATGTCTCCTATGTGCTCGACGTGCTGAATGCGTTAAAATGTGACCAGGTTAAGTGGTACCTGACTGATGCAAACAGCAGTGCGCTGGTGGAAGATGCCAGCAATGACGATGCGCAGTATGTCGTCATGCCGATGCGTCTGTAGACCGCATGCTGCACAAGCTGCAGATCCAGCATTTTCGTAATCTCAGTCAGGCGGAAATCTATCCGTCTGGCGGGATGAATTTACTGTTAGGTCATAATGGCAGTGGTAAATCCAGTGTACTGGAAGCCATCCATTACCTGAGCCTTGGACGTTCTTTCCGTACACATCTCACGAACCGTGTGATCATGCAGGGGGAGAAGGCCTTTACGCTGTTCGCCCAGCTGCAATTGGATGACCAGTCAGTGAATGTTGGGTTGCAAAAAGATCGACAGGGCGATACACAGCTGAAAATCGGTGGCAAAAGTGCCGATAAGCTGGCGCAACTGGCGAGCCTGTTACCGCTGCAACTGATCCATCCCGAAGGGTATAATCGGTTGACGGGTGGGCCGCAACAACGGCGTGCGTTTGTGGATTGGGGCGTGTTTCACGTGGAGCAGGCATTTTTCCCGTTATGGGGAAAAGTGCGGCGTCTGCTGAAACAGCGTAATGCATTACTGCGACAATCCACGCAGTATGCGCCATTAGCCTACTGGGATCAGCAATTAGCGGAATTCAGTCAGGCGCTCAGTGTATTCCGGCAACAATATTGTCAGGCTTTGCTGCCGCTGGTGCAGCAGATCTGTCAGGAGTTGTTACCCGAATATACTTTTCAGGCCACCTTTTATGCAGGCTGGCAGCAGGAGCAGGAATTAGCCGTGCTGCTGCAGGAAGGTTTTGAACGTGACCGGCAGTTAGGTCACACCGCCATTGGCCCGCATCGGGCAGATTTACGGCTCCGGGCCGAAGGGGTTCCGGTACAGGATTTACTGTCACGCGGACAGCTCAAATTACTGGTATGTGCATTACGTCTGGCTCAGGGATTATATCTGCGCCAACACAGTGAAAAGAGCTGCCTGTTTTTGATAGATGATTTTGCGTCAGAGCTGGATGCGGAGAAACGCTATGTGCTGGCTAAGCGGTTACAGCAATGTGAATCACAGGTGTTCATCACCGCCATTGATCAGCAACCGTTGCAGGGCATGATGCAAGAATTTGATTGCCGTCTGTTTCACGTGAAACAGGGCAACATCACCGAATAGTCGATAATGCGAGAATAAACATGAGCGAGAATACTTACGACTCCTCGAGTATTAAGGTACTGAAAGGGCTGGATGCGGTACGTAAACGCCCTGGTATGTATATCGGGGATACCGATGATGGTACCGGTCTGCACCACATGGTATTCGAAGTGATGGATAACTCCATCGACGAAGCACTGGCTGGTTATTGCACGGACATCGTGGCGCGCATTCATGAAGACGGTTCTGTTTCTGTCCGCGATAACGGTCGTGGTATCCCGGTAGATATGCACAAAGAAGAAGGCCGTTCTGCGGCTGAAGTCATCATGACCGTGCTGCATGCCGGTGGTAAGTTTGATGATAACTCGTATAAGGTATCTGGCGGTCTGCACGGCGTGGGTGTGTCTGTGGTTAACGCGCTGTCAGACAAGTTGCTGCTGACCATCCACCGTAACGGCAAAATCCATCAGCAAACCTATTTCCTTGGTGAGCCGGATGCACCGTTGGCTGTGGTCGGTGAGTGTGACGGTAATACCGGTACTGAAATCCGTTTCTGGCCAAGCCCGTCGATTTTCTCCGACGTGACCTTCCGTTATGAAATTCTGGCGCGTCGTTTCCGCGAATTGTCATTCCTGAACTCCGGTGTTTCCATTCGTCTGATTGATGAACGTGATGGCCGTGAAGATCATTTCCACTATGAAGGCGGAATCCGCGCGTTTGTGGAATACCTGAACCAGAACAAAACGCCAATCCATCAGAAAGCGTTCTATTTTGATCTGGCGCGTGAAGATGGCATTGCGGTGGAAGTGGCGATGCAGTGGAACGATGCCTATCAGGAAAACGTCTACTGCTTTACTAACAACATTCCGCAACGTGATGGTGGTACGCACTTAGCTGGTTTCCGTGCTGCGCTGACCCGCACGCTGAACACTTATATGGATAAAGAGGGTTACAGCAAAAAAGCCAAAACCTCGGCGTCTGGTGACGATGCGCGTGAAGGTCTGACGGCGGTAATTTCAGTGAAAGTGCCGGATCCGAAATTCTCCTCACAGACCAAAGACAAGCTGGTTTCTTCTGAAGTGAAGACGGCGGTTGAACAGGCCATGGGTGAGAAGCTGGACGAATACCTGCTGGAAAATCCGGGCGAAGCCAAGATCATTGTCGGCAAGATCATTGATGCGGCACGAGCCCGTGAAGCGGCACGTAAGGCCAGAGATCTTACCAGATGAAAATCTGCTCTTGACAATATGTCTCTGCCGGGTAAGCTTGCTGACTGTTCAGATA
>SSEX01000084.1 GCA_008015085.1 Tolumonas sp.
ATGTTTGATAACTTCTTCAATCACGTTGATATTCCAAAAGAGAACATCAACATTCTCGATGGTACCGCTGCTGATCTGCTGGCAGAATGTGCGGCATATGAGGCAAAGATCAAAACGGTTGGGGGCATCAAACTGTTTTTCGGTGGTGTGGGTAGTGACGGTCATATCGCGTTCAATGAACCAGCATCATCTCTTAGCTCCCGTACCCGCATCAAAACCCTGACTCAGGAAACGCTGATTGATAATGCCCGTTTCTTTGATAATGACATCAATCAGGTGCCGAAAATGGCACTAACCGTCGGTGTCGGTACATTACTTGATGCAGAAGAAGTTCTGATCCTTGCAACCGGGCACAATAAAGCGTTGGCCGTACAAGCCGCAGTCGAAGGCAGTGTGAACCATTTATGGACTGTATCTGCCCTGCAATTGCATGCTCGCGGTATTATTGTCTGTGATGAAGCGGCCACCATGGAGCTGAAAGTAAAAACACTGCGTTATTTCCAGCAACTTGAAGCACCTGAATTAGCAAAATTTTAAGGAGAAAAAGGATGTACGCGCTTTGTAACTGTGTACTCCTGACGGGGTATCAACGGCTGACTGATACTGCTGTCGTGATTGCCGAAGAGAGAGTGGTCTCGTTGTTACCACAAGCTGAACTTCCGGCCGATTTGCCACAACAGGATATGCAGGGGTATATCCTTTGTCCTGGCTTTATCGATCTGCAGCTGAATGGCTGCGGTGGTGTCATGTTCAACGATACGCCGGATGCCGCGACACTGGCACACATGCAGCGTACTAATCTGCGTTCAGGTACAACCAGTTTCCTGCCAACCTTAATCAGCGACAGCGATGAGACTATTCAACAAGCGCTGACAGCAACCCGGCACTTTATGCAACAACATCCGCATCAGGTGCTGGGGATGCATCTGGAAGGGCCTTATACCAATCCTAAACGCCGGGGTATTCATCCACAGGAACAATTGCGGAAACCAACCGATGAAATGATTGATTATCTGTGTCAGCAGGTACCGTGGCTTAAAAAAGTAACATTGGCACCAGAGCTAAACAAACCAGAGCATATTCGCCAGCTGGCAGATGCCGGAGTCACCGTCAGTATTGGCCATTCTGCGGCAACCTATGAACAAGCCATGGCAGGCTTTGATTCTGGCATTCGCTTTGCGACACATTTGTATAACGCCATGACAGCGACAGAAAATGGCCGGACACCGGGAATTGTCGGGGCCATTTATGACCGTTCGGATATCTATACCGGCATCGTAGCTGATGGCTTTCATGTGCATTGGGCAAACGTACGTCTGGCGAAAAAAGTCATGGAAGAACGCCTGTGTCTGGTTACAGATGCTACCGCTGCTGCTATGCCTCCTGCCGGATTTGAAAAATTTGATTTCTGCGGTGCGGAAGTCTTTCTGCGCAATGGCCGTTGTGAAGATGCTAACGGTACGCTAGGCGGATCTGCCTTAACCATGATTGAAGGTATTCAGCTTCTGGTAGAACAAGCCGGTTTATCGCTGGATGAAGCCGTTCGCATGGCAACACTTTATCCTGCCCGCGCCATCGGTGTTGATGATAAACTTGGCGCTATTCAACCTGGGTTAGTGGCTAATCTGACGCTGTTTGATAAAACATATCAGATTATGGATACCATGGTTTGTGGGAACTGGACAAAGGATGTTGTATGAATGCACGCGCGGAGCGGGTAGCTAATCATGAGCTGCTGAAACAGGTAAATGCAGCATTAGTTTATCGTCTGATTGACAATCAGGGCCCGATCTCGCGTGTGGATATCGCTCAAATCAGCGCTCTGGCCCCAGCCAGTGTAACTAACATTACTCGTCAGTTAATGGAACACGGTCTGATCAAAGAGGTCGCTTTACAGGCCTCTACAGGCGGTCGTCCAGCTATATCTCTCACGACTGAACAGGCTGCATTTTTATTTATTTCCTGCCGGTTGGGTCGCGAAGAGCTGCAATGCAGCCTGATGGATCTTTCCGGTACGATCCACCAGCATTCAGTCACTCAGCTACAGCGGCATGATGCCGAAGGGATCATCGTCGCGCTGTCACAGGCAATCAGTCAGTGCTTACACTCGACAAAGTTGGGTCAGCATATTATTGCCATTGCCATCACGATGGCGGGGTTAGTCGATCCTGAAACCGGCACGGTACTCTATTCGCCGAATCATCAGATTGCCAATCTGGAACTGGCGGAAGAATTACGTTCACTTGCCAATCTGCCGGTGTACATCGGTAATGATACCCGTGCTCTGGCACTGGCTGAAACCTATCTGGGTGCTGCAAAAGGCTGTCAGGATTTTATTCTGGTCAGTATTCATCACGGTACCGGCGCGGGCATCATCAGCAACGGGCAGTTGCTGCTCGGTAAGAACCGTAACGTCGGTGAAATTGGGCATATCCAGATTGACCCGTTTGGCGATCAATGCCATTGCGGCAATTTTGGCTGTCTTGAAACGCTGGTAGCCAATAAAGCCATCGTTTCTCAGACTAAGGCTCTGCTGGAACGAGGTCACAATAGCCGGCTTGATAAAGACAACTTGTCTATCGATATTATTTGTAAAGCCGCACTGGAAGACGATCCCATCGCTACACAAATCATTCGCCAGACTGGCAACCATCTGGGGCGGGTACTGGCTATTATGGTGAATTTATTTAATCCGGAGAAAATCTTATTAGCCGGAGAGATAGTGCAAAGTGCGCCGGTACTCTTCCCGGCTCTGCTTCAACAGATCCAACGTCAGTCTTTGCCCAATTTCAATCGTGAACTACAGTTAGAAAAAGCCCATTTTCAGGGGCAAGGGACTATGGGTGGTTACGCTTTAATCAAACGCGCATTACATGCGAATGATTTGTTGCAACAAATCATGCAACAGATCGACGATAAACAGTGATCCCCGAAAATACGCTTGCATTACGCTATAGCTACAGATGAAAATATTTTGCCTTTAAAATTACAACACTATTTTTAAGTTATCGGGAACTGAATATACTTCCCCGCGATCGAATAACAGAGGTACTCATACGCCATGAGCTTTGAATCAGAAAAACGTTTTAATGATCTGCAGCACTTTCCACGCGGTATTCGCCGCAGCGGTAACTTCACTGTCAGTGAAAGTGATCTGTTAGAGCGCCATGGACATGCCATGATGGAACTGTACCAAGGCAAGAGAGAGCCAAAAGATGATGTGGAAGCCGCATTTGTGGAACGGGTAAAAGCTGATGATGCAGCAGGGAATCCGTTTGCTAAAGTCTGGCTGAAATACATCAAAGTCATTGGGCCACGTCGTGTGCATCGCTTATGCACATCAACCGGTGACGAAGGTAGCTTCGAAGCTGTCGATGAACAGTTAGAATAATTGACCTGCGTGTGCCGGGCAGCATGACCTGTTCTCCGGCTCATCAGTTTATAAAAAACGGCTGGATCTGTTCATCGCAGACCCAGCCGTTTTTTTGAACGGGAAAATAGCCGGATAGTTCAACCGGGAGAAAATGTGCGTTTGTTAACCTTCACTGAACTATTTCGCAGTACTAAGCGAGGTGATAGTGACAGATGGTGAGTATCCATCTCCTTCCCTTCCACCAGACGGATCATTTCCTGACAACCTAACCGACCAATCTCCCGCATGGGTTGTGCTACACTGCTGATATTCATCACCTGAGCCAGCAGGGTATTATCAAATCCAACAACCTGAACTTGTTCCGGGATCTGATAACCACGCTGATGCAACACATCCATTACCTGCTGGGCTGCCACATCGTTAAAAGCAAAAATTGCTGAAAACGGCAGTTGCGGATGATCATCCAGATACTCTTTAAAACGATCCGCTATCTCTGCAGCCGTCAATGCAGGAGTCTGAATAATATTGTCTGACAGCAAGGGAACACCCAGTTCGGCGAGTTTATCCCGGAATCCGCTGAATTTTTGTTCCGTTTCATCCGTCGCACCGAGATAACCAATCCGGGTATGACCCATACTCACCAGATGCTCAGCTACCTGTGCACCGCCTTCAATGTGGTCGACTGCGACACTCGTTTTCCCTTGCAGCAATTGGGTCAGGATGACAACCGGAAAAGGCAGTGAATTTTCTGTTTCCAGATGTGCATGATCGCGCGTACAGGGAATAATAAACAAACCATCAATTTTGTACTGTTTACAGGCATTCATCAGTGTCAGCTCTCGCTGAGTATCTCCCCGAGAGTTAAACACTAATAGCGCCCGCCCTAAAAACTGAGCTTCCTGCTCAACAATATCCAGCAACTCCGAAAAGTAAGGGTTTGCCAGTGTAGGTAAAATGATGGCGAACAATGACTGGCGTTCAGCGGGTGTCCGTTTATTACTCAACGGCGGGCTATAAACATAGCCCAGCTCTTTAATAACTGAACGAACATGTTCTGCCGTATCGGGTGACACCTTTTCTGAATTATTGAGTACACGGGAAATCGTGGCGATAGACACACCCGCTAATTGTGCAACATCTCTGATCGTGGTCATTGGTATTCCGTTTTATCTCGCTACATCAGATCACATGATTGCTCATACTGGAAACTGACTGAATTGATGCCATTCTACATCAGCATTAGCCTTGCCTGCTGTGACAAGAGCACGACAGATATGCATCGGTGCAGTTTCCGGAAAGGCCAGATTGGTGATGGAGTAACGTCCGTTATCAATCAGCAATTCTACCGAGCTGCGATCAAGTAACAAATCAAGGTTAATCCGCCGGTTTGAACCAAGGGAAAGATGATAATCATGCGGGAAATGCTGATTATAGGTTTCATCCTCTGACTTGCCGTGACGTACACATTGTAAATCCAGCTGACCAGCACTGGTCGTTATAAACAACTGTATTCCTGGCATAGGTGTAAGCTGCAAACAGCTGTTTTCTTCAAGCGTAATAGCCAGTTTAAGTCGTAATGCATCCTGCCATTTACACTGAAATAATTCACTCCCGGCAATCGCGGTTTTCGCCTCTTCACTCTGACTATGCTGATATTTAGCCGACAACTCTCGGACAAAAGCATGATGCAGCCGTAACCCATCAGACGTTAGCCTGAGAGTGAATTCATGCGGAATGCTCATCGCGGAACGCCAGCTCTGTGTCGGCAAGTGATTCGCATATGGCCAGCAACTCATCCAGCTGATCGCCAGCCTCCGCCCATCGCTTTCTGGTATATCAGCCCAGCTTTGGGTTGCGTAAAAATCACGCCCATGATCCAGCCATAACACGGTTGCCGGATCATTATCATTGAGGAACCGCTCACCATCAAATTGGCCAATAAAATACTGTGTACCTGAACCAGGAGTATAAGCTTGTCGCTGCACACCAACGATTAATATCCAGCGACTCTCTTCCTGCCCTTCAATCTTGATTTCAAAGAGATCCGGGCACTCCCAGGCACGTTCATCATGCGCACCCTGCCCTTCTCCAAAAGAAGAGCTGAATTGCCAGTTAATAGCATCATTCGACCGATAGATACCAATCTGCTGCCCTTGCGTTACCACCATGACCCAGTGCCCGGCAGGCTCATACCAGAATACTTTCGGGTCACGAAAATCCTGCAACCCCGGATTACGAATGACAGGGTTACCATTGTATTTTGTCCAGTGCCGACCGTTATCCGCACTGTATGCCATTCCCTGACTTTGCGGAAAATCAGCATCATCCGGTAGTTTTTCCGCAGCAATCGTATAATAGGCCAGCAAGCCGTCTTTCCCGCCAAACAGCCCGGACTTATCGCCTTTATCCACCAGCGCGGTGCCAGAGAAACACATGCCCAAAGCATCCGGAGCCAAAGCTATCGGCAAATGAGTCCAGTTCAGCAGATCATGACTGACTGCATGTCCCCAATGCATCGGACCCCAGACACTGTCGCCGGGATAATATTGATAAAAAAGGTGATACTCGCCATTCTTATAAACAAGACCGTTCGGATCATTCAGCCAGCCAAAAGCAGGCGAAAAATGCAGCAGCGGGCGGTAATATTTTTCAGCTAACATGGTGACTCCCAGCCTTGCGTGTAACAGCAAAAGTTACATATATAACCATTCAGTAATGCACAAAAATATACGCTTTAAATCTCGACTTCAGCAGATAAAGCTGCAGATTATTGTGTAAACCAAGCTGAAACACACAAAGTTTGTTCCATTATTTACAGAAACAAACTTTGTGATAATAGAGGCAACCAAGAAGTCGGGAGCTCACGTTCAAAGACTGGCTTTTGTGATGAGCTCTTGAGAGTTTAGGCCAATGATCTGTAATTCACTCTGCTGATAAATGGCGTAACTGGCTTCAGCGCCATTACGCGGGAAAGTGATCGAGCCCGGATTGATCCGGTGTACCCCGTGTTCATCTTCTTCAATACCTGCAATATGAGTGTGCCCACTGAGTAATACATCTCCGGCAGTCAGAGACAAGTCTGTGCTTTCATATAAATGACCATGCGTCATAAACCAGCGCCGACGATTCAGGATCAGTTGATTGTGCGGAGCCAGACAGGGAAATTGCAGCAGCATTTGATCCACTTCACTATCGCAGTTACCTCTGACAGCAATGATTCTTTCCCGCAGCGGATTCAGCAGATCCGCTACCTTCGGTGGTGCATAGCCTTCCGGCACCGGATTGCGCGGACCATGATTCAGAATATCGCCCAGCAACAGATAATAATCAGGCTGAACAACTTCCAGCTGTTGCAGTGTCTTTTGCAACGAAGGAAAACAGCCGTGGATATCAGAAATAATTGCGAGGGTTAGCATAAGAAGACACCTCATAAAATGACAGGAAGCCATTATAGGCATCAAAAAACAACACGCCCAGCAATGCCGGGCGTATTCAATGGTTAGTTTTTCTGGATAAATCCAATTAGACCATCAGACTGCCATTCGTAGTAGATTTCACTGCGCTGACCACAGCAACTACCGCTACAGCCTGTGGCGGAGACCTTCTTGATGCGGCCTTTCTTCATCCAGATCCCGACCATTGCATCGATCGCATCTTCCGATGTCTGAAACTGCCGGGCCAGTTCGCGCCCGGTCATTCGATGCTTTTGCTGCAGACAATCAGCAATTTCTCTGAGGATCATATCAGCACCTTCTTGTTCAGTAAGATATCACCCCGACGACGCAGCCCCAGTGTAACCAGCAGGAAACCGCCGACATAGAATGAGATCCAGAATATACTGGTTGCCGGATGCGCACTAAACGTCACCATCTGGTAGTACAGCGTTGATGCGGCAAATGCCAGCAGGTTACACCACATCGCGACAAACACAGCCCAGTTACGTCCTGATTCACGGAACAACGCCCCCATGGCTGCAGAACAAGGCATATAGAGCAGGACAAACAGTAAGTATGCAAATGCACCTGCAGTACCCGCGAAATGTTGCTGCATGTTCGCGTAGATAGATACATCAACTTCCTGACTTTCAGCTGCTGCTTGCTGATCTTGCACATCACCAATATCCAGACCCGCAGGGTCAGTCACGTTGATTCCTGCAATATTTTCCGGAATGGTCGCCGCAGCTTCAGTGACTTTATCCCACAGACTAAATTCTGCGGTTTCATCTTCGGCAGCATCAGACTGATAGAGCGTATTCAGCGTACCAACAACAGCCTCTTTGGCAAAAATACCAGTGATGATACCTACCGTGGCTTGCCAGTTATCCTGCTGGATACCCAGCGGGGACAGTACAGGTGTCACTTTCTGAGCAGCAACCGCCAGCAGTGATTTGCCGTTATTCTGGTTACCAAACGATCCGTCTGTTCCCATGGAGTTAAACACACTCAGCACAGCCACCAGTAACACAATGACTTTACCTGCGCCCAGAATAAAGATTTTCAGGCGCTGCCAGGTCTTCAGGAAAATGTAATTCAGACGCGGCAATTCATAGTCCGGCATCTCCATGATCGAAGATTCACTTTTACCCGGCAAAATAGTGTTACGCAGTACTAACCCCGTAAAGACCGCAGCCAGAATGCCCAGCACATACAGCACAAACACGACGTTCTGGCCTGAATCAGGGAAAAATGCCACCGCAAACAACGCATATACAGGTAAACGAGCACCACAAGACATAAACGGTGCCATTGCATTGGTCAGCATCCGCTCACGTTCTGAATTCAGTGTACGGGTCGCCATAAAGGCCGGCACCGAACAGCCAAAGCCCATCAGCATCGGTACAAACGCTTTCCCCGGCAAACCCAGATAACGCATCAGCCGATCGACCACAAAAGCCGCACGCGCCAGATAACCGGATGCTTCCAGCGCTGCCAGGAACATATACAGAAAACCGATAACAGGAATAAACGTTGCTACCGTTTGGATACCACTACCAAATCCATCAGACAGCAGCGCAATCAGCCATTCAGGTAAACCGATATGTTCAAATAAAACGCGCGAACCTTCGACGAAAATCCCGCCAGCGAGAATATCGAAGAAGTCGATAAATGCACTGCCAAGATTGATGGAAAAGAGAAACATCAGATACATCATGCCGAGGAAGAACGGCAGACCCAGCCAGCGGTTCAGCAACAAGTTATCCAGTTGCTCACTACGTTTCTGGCTCAGTTTGCCATGTTGTTTCAATGTTGGACGGCATTCGTTATAAACATAACTAAAACGGGCATCTGCCAGCATCAGATCCAGATCCTGCGTTTTTTGCAGCATGGCCACCTGCTGTTTACTCACATCCTGAAGCTGAGAAGTCATCGCTTCTTCTACCACCGGATCTTGTTCCAGCAAACGTACTGCACATCCACGGGATGATAAATGAGCATGTTGCAACTGAGTTGTTAGTTCATCCAGGACTGGATCAATTTGTTCACCATAAGTCAGTGTCAGGGGGATTGCTGACTGAGCCTGCTCAATTAATGCCGGCAAAATGGTTTTAAAAGAGGTAACTTCATTGCGGTTATGAGCAGAAAGCGCTACCACCGGACATCCCAGTTTTTCACTGAGTTTTTTCGTATCAATCGACTGATTACGGCGTTTAATTACGTCGTATTTGTTCAGAACCACCAACACTGGCAGCCCTAATTCGCGCAATTGTAAGGTTAGTAACAATGAGCGTTCCAGGCTACTGGCATCCACCACGTTGATGACCAGATCCGGTTTATTATTCATGACATAACGGAATGCGATTTGCTCATCAATCGAGCTGTCACGGCTTTCCAGTGCATAAATACCCGGCAGGTCTACGAGTTCATACGCATAGTCTTCAAACTGAAACTGCCCGGTTTTCTTATCAACCGTGACACCGCTCCAGTTGCCAACCTGTTGATTCGCACCTGTCAGCGCATTAAACAGAGATGTTTTGCCGCTATTCGGATTACCAACGGTAACAATGTGATGACTCATACTGCTTGTACCTCAATCAAATTCGCTAAGGCTTTCTGAACAGATAATGTGATGCTGGATGTGGCAATCTGCAGCGGATCGCCCATCGGGGCCTGCCGGATAAAGCGAATTTCAGATGAAGGCAATAACCCCATCGCCATTAATTTACGTCTTACTGCTGGCTCCAGCTGTGCCAGGCTGACAATACGGGCTGATTGTCCCGGGCTCAATTCCGACAGTAACATATGATCACCTGTTATTGAGAATCATTACTAATAACATCTAGTGTAATGAATATCGGTACAAAATAAAGTGTTTTTATGAGAAAAAATCACTCCCAATATGATCTGAATCATCAAAAAACATGCCATTTCAATTGACGTGAAATGGCACATTATTATTGATAATAGTTTTCAGTTAATCAGAACAGAGAGAGTTGGGTATCAACGATTTGATCAAAGTGCAGATTAATGTGCGGCAAAATAGCATCTGCGACGGGTTTGAGTTGCTTATCGATATAATGCTGATAATCCAGCGGATGTTGCTGATAGGCCACCGGCTCCGGGCCCTGCGTGGTGATCACATATTCAATCCAGCCACGATGCTGATAACGAGGCGGCAAACCACGCTGACGCCGGATCTCATCGGCCAGCCGGGCCGCCTTCACATGCGGAGGCTGCGTTTTATCATAGTCAGCCAGTTTCCGGCGCAATCTTTTGCGGTAAATCAGCTGATGATCCAATTCACCTCGTTGTGTTTTTTCGATGGTGTCACAAATAAAAGCTCGCGGGTCCTGCTCCAGAAAAATCCGCTCATATAACCCGGTCTGGAAATTTTTAGCCAGTTCAGTCCAGTCAGAGCGAACGGTCTCCATTCCTTTAAAGATCAGTTTATCCTCACCATTTTCCCGGCAAAGCCCTGCATAACGTTTTTTACTGCCCAGCTCCGTTCCCCGTAGTGTCGGCATCAGAAAACGGTGATAATGGCGCTCGAATTGTAGTTCCAGACAAGAGTCCAGCTGCATTTCACGCTGCAACCTTTCCTTCCACCACTGGTTAATTTGTGTCACCAGTGTTCTGCCTATCTGCTGAGCCTGCTCTGGCGTCACCCGGTTTTTAAGCCAGACAAAGGTCGAATCGGTATCGCCATAAATCACGGTATAGCCGTGTGATTCAATAAAGCTTCGCGTTTCCTGCATGATCCAATGACCACGCATGGTGATGCCCGATGCCAGTCTCGGATCAAAAAAACGGCAGCCAACCGATCCCATCACCCCATAAAACGCATTCATCAGGATCTTAATCGCCTGTGAGCGCGCCTGATCCCGCTCAGTTTTCGCCAGTTCTCTCGCTTGCCATAAATGAGCAATCAGCTGCGGTAAAATATGTTGTTTACGCGAGAACCGACCGCCCACATAACCGGGAATGGTATCGTCTTCCGGTTCTTGCAAACCGGTGATGAGCGCCAGAGGATCGACATGAAATGTACGGATAATACTGGGGTACAGACTTTTGAAATCCAGCACCAGCACATCATGGTAAAAACCAGGCAACGAGTTCATCACATAGCCGCCCGGCGAAGTGGCTATCGCACCCTGAGGTAAATTCGGCGCGACGTACCCCGCCTGATGCAAACGCGGCAGATACAAATTCGTAAATGCCGCGACAGAGCCGCCTGCGCGATCCAGCTCCAGCCCGGTTAGCTGGCTGCGCAAACACAAAAACGAAATCAGATGGCACTTATCGAAGATATCGAGTACCAACCGGCAATCTTCGAGATTATAACGCGCCAAAGCCGGTTTATCGTGGTGGAATAACCGGGTTATCTCTGCAATACGATCGTCCGGATCGTCAATCGCTTTCCCGCGCCCCAACAATTCTTGAGCGACAGATTCCAGTCCATAGCGTTCAAAACGGAAGGTGGCTGATTTCAGTGCATCAATCCCATCCAGTACCATCCGGCCCGGCAAGATCAGTTGCCCCTGCTGATCATCCATCCTGGATGGTCGCCAGCGCATCAAGCTCTGTCCCCTTCCCCAGCGTAATGTACGTTTATGAAATTCAGCACGTCGCAGCAATAGCCGGAAATCAAAATTGATCACATTCCAGCCGATAATAACATCCGGATCATGCGCTAACAGCCAACGCTCAAGCGCCATTAGTAATGACAACTCATCACTAACCCACTCGATAGTTAGCTCTGTCGTTTCTGGCTGACCTACCATGATGATATGCGCAATTTCCCGCCCGTCTTTCTGACGCAACAGCAAGGCGACGGAATAAAGCTCGCCGTTCATCGCACATTCTACATCCAGCGACAGCACGCCGAATTGCGGTATGACTTCAGCAGGCTCTAGCGAAGTGACTTTAACTTCCTGGTAGCCAGCCCGTTGCCGATGCTGACCACTAAAGCGCATACCGGCAGTAATAAACCGGCGCATCAGGCAGACATCAGCAAAGCGCAGATCACCTTCATAGATATCAATCTGATGCAAATGCAGTAATTCAATCGCGCGATGGAAGGAAGATAGCGATGAGAAACAGCACGCCAAAACTGGTTCGAGCTGGAACGTGCGGAGCTGCGTCGTCCGCAACCGCCCATGTAAATGGCTCTGACGAAACAACTCCAGTGCCCGTTCTTTATATTTCAGCGGCAGATAAAAGCTGAGCAGCTCATCATCCAGTAATAACCGGACAGGCCCTTCATTCGTGCTCAGCCAGTATTCTGCCTGGACATGATCGCCATTATCCCGGCTTTGCCGGGTCAGCAGAAAACCGGTCTGATGAGCAATAGACATCAAATATTATTTTTTCCCAAACCCGGATTGTTTCAGCGTAAACCCGGCATCATTACTCCAGGCATCCAGCCCGCTACGGTTATTTCCTGCAATCAGACTCGCCGCCAGACTTGGGCTGTTAAACAGATAATCATCAGCAAACAGATAATTGTTGCCCGTACGCACCAGCACACCTTTGACCAGCAAATTATTGCGTAAATCAATGACCGCCTGACGTAATGAACCAGCCTGTTCCAGTGATGCAGTTGATCCCTGCGTCACCATAAAACCGGGCTTATAACGCTGACCAACCGGATAACCGCTCGCTTCCGCATCCTTCACCATGAAGCGATACAACTCCCGCTCACCGGGTTTATTCGTCCATAACGCCTTTTGCAAGGTCATGATCTCATCATAGATATCTATAGGTACCACCGCTGCAATGCGATTACCCTGACTATCAACGATAAAATTAACCTGTTTTTTTAACATCCGTGACTCCCTGATTTTTCCTTGAGAAGTTCGCTGACATGCTCGCCCACAGACTGCAGTGAATAAAACAGCGCACTGTAGCCCATATCCGCCGTTAGTCTTGTATGCTCAGTGGTAACCGCCAGTACGGTCAGCCCCGCATCATGCGCACTGCGGATCCCCGTCGCTGAATCTTCCAGTGCCAGACATTCTGAAGCAGAAAGGTTAAGACATTCAATGGCTTTCAGATAAGGTTCTGGATGTGGTTTGGCATTCGTCACATCATCGCGAGTAATGATCAGCGGGAAAAAGTCTCGCCAGCCGAGATTCTCCAATACAGGCTCAATCTCGCAGCGGTATGACCCGGTCACCAGCGCCATCGTCAGTTCGGTATTCTGAATGGTTTTAAGCAGTGCTTCAGCGCCCGGCATGGGCACCGGTAACTCGGTTTTCAGCAGGCTAAGAAACCGATCTGTTTTTTGCTGCATCAGTTGCTCGATCTCGACAGGCAATTGAAAATCCTGAATCAGGGTTTTTGCTGTCGCATACGTCGATACTCCCGAAAAACGGGACATATAATCGGTCTTTTCCAGCGAACAGCCAAAAGGCTGTAATTCAGACTGCCATGAGGCATAATGCAGATGTTCCGAGTCAACTAACGTCCCGTCAAAATCAAAACAAATCGCTCTCACCATTTTTATTCCTCATATTTGCATTTTAACTGCATCTTTATTCATAAAAAATCAGATTTTATGTGATTTATACTTGATGCCGAGGGGCTTTTTTACCATCATAGCGCTACTTTTTGAGTTAGGACATTACCGACCATGGTTCGTGAAAGAGATGCAATGCTAGTTCATGCGTTTCGTCATTCAACCCCGTATGTAAACCATCATCGTGGTTCTACATTTGTGATCATGCTGAGTGGCGAAACCGTTGCTGATGAAAACTTTTCCTCACTGATCGCAGACATCGCTCTGCTGCATAGTCTGGGGATCAGGCTGGTATTGGTTTTCGGTGCACGTCCGCAAATTGATGCCGCACTGATTCAGGATAACATTCCTCTGCGCTTTCATAAGCATATCCGTGTAACAGATGACGAAACTTTTAACGTCATCAAACAAGTGTGTGGCGGTATGCAGATGGATATCATGGCTAAAATGTAGATGGGGCTGATTAATACCCCGATGGCAGGCGCACACCTGAACGTGGTCAGTGGTAATTTCGTCACCTCTCAGCCTTTAGGTGTCGATGAAGGTGTTGATTATTTCCATGGCGGTCGTGTCCGCCGTGTCGATGCTGACGGTATTAAACGCCAGCTGGATCAAAATAACATTGTTCTGATTTCCCCTCTGGGATTCTCTGTTACCGGTGAAAGTTTCAGTGTCAGTTCAGAAGAGGTCGCAGCTAAAGTCGCTGTCGAACTCCAGGCAGATAAACTGATTTCGTTCTGTTCTCATCAGGGCGTTATCAATGATAAAGGAGAAGTTGTTCCTGAGCTCTTCCCTGAGCAGGCAGAAGAGTATCTGTCTCGTCTGGAAGAAGCTGGTGATGACAGTTCAGGCACGGCCCGCTACTTCCGTTCTGCCATTCAGGCATGCCGTGGCGGCGTGCCTCGCAGTCACTTAGTCAGTTATCGCGAAGATGGCGCACTGGTTCAGGAACTGTTCACTCGTGACGGTATCGGCACTCAGATCGTACGTCATAGCGCGGAACAGGCCCGTCCGGCCACCATTGATGACATTGGCGGCATTATGGATTTGATCCGTCCGCTGGAAGCAGAAGGTATTCTGGTCAAGCGTTCCCGTGAACAGCTGGAAATGCAGATCGATGATTTCTTCATCATTGAACGTGACGGCATGATCATCGCCTGTGCCGCACTCTACCCCTTCCCGAAAGAAGCGATGGGCGAAATGGCGTGTGTGGCCGTTCATCCGGATTACCGCAGCTCTAACCGTGGTGATCGTCTGGTGCAACAGATCGAAGATCTGGCCCGTTCTAAAAATATGCAGAAACTGTTTGTACTGACCACCCGCTCCATCCACTGGTTCCGGGAACGTGGATTTGAGCCGGTTGAAGTTGATGCCTTACCGATGGAAAAACAGCGCCTGTATAACTACCAGCGTCGCTCTAAGATCCTGATGAAAAGTCTGTAACTGACAGAAGAAAGGCAAAAAAGACGGGGCCGTAAAATTGTTCGGCCCCGGTTTGGCAATGGAGATTTCTGGTTTCCACGTTCACAATCTACCAACGACACCAGCTTGGGTTCGTGTCAGTCATCACAAATTGTTGCATTCGTTACCAACAGGTTACATAAAACAAAACCTTCATCACACTTTAGTTCTGCTAAAGCCCCTGAAATCATTAAGAATTTAATTTTAATGTTGTCGTTTATATGACAAATGGTTCCACTTCTGGCTATTCGCCTGTTAGAATGTGTGGGCAAATCCGTTGATTTGCACCCCACCAGACACCGATAGACAAGCAAGGAATACTGCTATCTGCCGGAACGTTGAATGGGGCCAGAAGAGGAGCGTTACCCAGGTCGCTGACAACAGGTGCCAAAACCGTTGAAGGTCAGTCAGGGGGTGTAACGCCGAGATGAATGTTGTCATTGGCGATGATATTTGTCGGCTGCAAGGGCTGAATCCCTTGGGCTGTCACCTGAGGGTGGAGCGCTTCTGGCTGGAAAGAATATCCCTTCCTGCCGCACAAGTTGCACCTTCGTTGTATCAGTTTGTTATACCTGCTTATCTAAGGAGAGCCCGTGAGCAAGGTTACTGTTGCTAAATTTGGCGGTACAAGTGTCGCCGATGCCGAAGCTATGCGCCGTTGCGCAGCCATTGTTACTCAAACTGCAAATACCCGTGTCGTCGTGCTGAGCGCAAGTTCAGGCGTAACTAACCTGCTGGTTGATCTGGCTCGTGGTACATTATCTGCTGCTGAGCAGGAAATTCACCTGAAAAAACTGAAATCCATTCAGGACAACATTCTGACTGAATTGGGCAACCCATCGCCGCTGCGTGAAACTATCGACAGTATTCTGAAAGAGATCGCTGATATGGCCCGTCAGGCTAACCAGAACAGCGATGCTGCGCTGGAAGATCGTCTGGTGGCTCAAGGTGAGCTGATGTCTACCCGTCTGTTCACTGAAATGATGAATCAGCTGGGTCACAAAGCAGTATGGTTTGATGTACGTAAGATCATGCGTACTGACAGCCGTTTTGGTCGCGCAACGCCGGCTATCGAAGCGATCCATAATCTGGCGCAGCAAGATATGGCGCCGCTGCTGAAAGATCATATTGTGATCACTCAGGGTTTTATCGGTGCTAATGCCGATGGTCAAACCACTACGCTAGGTCGCGGCGGTAGTGATTTTAGTGCTGCGCTTCTGGCTGAAGCATTAGGTGTTGATGAACTGGAGATCTGGACTGACGTACCTGGCATCTACACCACCGACCCGCGTCTGGTAAAAGAAGCACACCCTATTCCTGAGATCACCTTCTCTGAAGCTGCTGAAATGGCGACCTTCGGTGCGAAAGTACTGCGCCCTGCAACCTTGCAACCTGCAGTGCGTAAAGGCATCCCGGTCTTCGTAGGCTCAAGTAAAGACCCGGCAGCCGGTGGCACATGGGTTCGTGAAAGTACCGAATCCAGCCCGCTATTCCGTGCTGTCGCACTGCGCCGCAATCAGATCCTGCTGACTCTGCACAGCCCGAACATGCTGCATGCCTGTGGTTTCCTGGCTCAGGTATTCACGATTCTGGCGAAGCACGGTATTTCTGTCGACCTGATCACAACCTCTGAAGTCAGCGTTGCCATCACGCTGGATCAGACCGGTAGCCAGTCCAGTGGACGTTCTGTATTGAACGAGACTGTATTGGCTGAACTGAATGCGTTCTGCAAAGTAAAAGTAGAAAACGATCTGGCACTGGTTGCGCTGATCGGCAACCGTATGAGTGAAGTGAACGGTGTGGGTACTCAGGTATTCGATGCTGTCAGTGAACACAATGTGCGCATGATCTGCTACGGCGCCAGCACACACAATCTGTGCTTCCTGGTACCTGAATCTGACGCATCCCTGGTTGTGCAGAAACTACACCAACGGTTATTAGGTCACTAATTTATATCTATTTAACAGGCACCTGATGGTGCCTGTTTTATTTCTGCCGAACATCGCTCTACTGCCAACTGCTAATAATCACAGCCGACTTATCAAACAATGATCTTTCCTTACTGAAATTTACACGTAAAATTAAAGACTCAATAGAACCACAACTCAGATCGGATCGAATCCGGCACGGGATCACAATATGGAATCAACCACACTCGTCGAGTCAGGTTATGCTGACCCGACTTCTTCTGCTACGCCTTTACCTGACACAGGGCTGCTTTGCCTAGTAATGCTTGCCCGGTTTCATGGCATCGCAACTGAACCCGATCAGCTTGCACACGAATTTGCTGATGGCAGCAACGCGTTTACCAAAACTGAAATTCTGCTGGCCGCTAAAAAGCTGTCTCTGAAAGCCAAAGCTGTCTCATCTTCTTTACCGCGGCTCACCCATACCCCGCTCCCCTGCATGGTACAAATGAAGGATGGCAATTACGTTATTCTTGCTCGTATTGATGATAATCAGGTGCTC
>SSEX01000139.1 GCA_008015085.1 Tolumonas sp.
GTGCCGGAGTCTTTTTTTTCGGGGAAATGATTGTTACAAAACCAGCTCAATAGTCGGGTCCCAAAAGCGTTGGGCAAAATCGACGACTACATCTTCTTGTACAGCCACGCCATCTTTTTGCAGCAATTCTTCCATGCGGGTGGGGGTGCCAAAATGCATTTTGCCACTCAGCATGCCCATGCGGTTTACTACACGTTGCGCAGGCACATCGGGCAGTACATGGGCGGCATTCATGGCCCAGCCTACCATACGGGCACTCATGCCACTGCCCAGGTATTTGGCTATGGCGCCATAGGTGGTAACCCGGCCTTTGGGTATTTGTCGCACCACGTCCCACACATTTTCGAAAAAGCTGTGCTGCCTGGGTAACGCTTGTGGAGTTATGTTAGTCTTGCTGGATTTTTTTGCCGCCATTGGCCGAAGATAATAATTGGCTGCGTTTGGGCTCGGGTACCCGTTCGTAGGCAAAGGGGCAGTGCCTGCAGCCATTGCCACAGCATACCCCACGTTCGAGGTGGTATTTTTCTGTGAGCACCATGTATCCTTCGGGGCTGTAATAATAATCTTCGCCCTCTATGAGTTGCACTTTCATAAATCTGTTGCCGATGCTTGTGTTCCTTGTTCCAGCTCCCACACCCGCTGTTTAAATGCTTCGTCTTTCGCTGCATCTATTACATCGGGCAGTTGAAACCGCAGGTAAAAAATCCGACCACTTTGTGCAATGTCGAGGCCCTCGTAATGGGTTTGAATAGTCAACAACTCCGGCTCGGTGGCTTCGCCATACACGTTGGTGTAATTTGTAACCAAGCTGCAGCCATAATGTTCAATCACCAGCAAGGTAAAGGCATGCAATACCGGTGAATCGGTTTTGAGATTAATGGTAGCGCCAGGCTGCAAAAAACGCTGGTACTTCCGCAAAAAGTTGGGATGGGTGAGCCGCTTACGGGCATGACCGGTACGCAGCTGCGGGTCGGGAAAAGTGAGCCAGATCTCGGCTACTTCGCCGGGGGCAAAATACTGATCGATGCGGTCGATTTGGGTACGCATAAAACCCACATTGCCCAAGCCCATAGCCAGAGCCCGTTTTGCACCTATGAAAATGCGGTTGCCTTTTACGTCTACACCCAAAAAATTTCGTTGCGGAAACATTTGCCCCAGCCCAACGGCATATTCGCCCTTGCCACAGGCCAGCTCCAATGTAAGCGGTTGAGGGCTGGCAAAAAAGCTGCTCCAGGTACCCGGCATATTTTCGGGGTACTCCAGCACATTGGTAAACGACTTGATAGCTGCAAAGCGGATGAGTTTCTTTTGGCCCATAAGGCGGCAAAGTTAAGGGGAGCGGTTTGGGTTGGTAAGAAGTTCACAAGTTCCAGGGTTCACAAGTTGACTTGATCACAAGTTGCCCACTTTCTTATTCCTTGTTTTTTATTTCTTATTCCTTATTTACTACGAGTCCAACCTTCCCGCCATCCAACTTAAATTGCGCCATGCTCAAACCTGCTTCTTTAGCCGAACTCAAAGCCGAACTGCAAACACTGCCGCAAGAAGAGTTGCTGGCTATTTGTTTGCGGTTGGCAAGGTTCAAAAGAGACAACAAAGAACTCATGGGTTTTTTGCTGTTTGAGGCACACGACATGGACCACTACACACAGCAGATTAAAGAAATGATGACACTGGAATTTGCCAACGTGAATACCAGCAATGTGTGGTTTGCCAAAAAAACGATTCGTAAAATATTGCGGCTCGTAAGTAAGTATGCCAAATACGCCGGCAGCAAAGAATTGGAAGCGGTGTTGCTCATTCATTTTTTAGAAGAGATTAAACAACTGCCTGCACACATTACCAAAGCACCTATACTGGAAAAGCTGATGGCCATGCAGGAAAAGAAAACCCGCAAACTCATTGAAAGTCTGCACGAAGATTTGCAGTATGATTTACAACGGCAGTTGGATGCGGTAGTACAACACTAATTTTCTGTGTAAATATTTTCAATAGGAATTTCAATGCCTGTCGATGCTATTTGTCATGCGTGTTATACAATGCATGACTTGAATTCATTTACATTTAAGTAGTCGATCTTTTGCAACCTTCAACCGATTTGCCACATGAAAGAATCCAACATCATGAACAGAAGGAAGTTTCTGCGGAATACTTCTTTGGCCTCCGCTTTTTTTATTGTACCACGTTTTGTGCTCGGCCGGGGTTTCATTGCGCCAAGCGATAAATTAAATATGGGCTTTATTGGTTGCGGTAAGCAAAGTGCCGGGCTTGCCAAAAGTTTTTTGCAAACCAAAAACATGGAGTTTGTAGGTGCTGCCGATGTTTTTCAATCGAAGACCGATCGCTTCATCAACATGGTGAAGCAGTTTTATGTGGCACAAAGCCAAACAGAACGAAATACCGTTACACCCTACAAAGATTTCAGGGAAATGCTGCAACGAAAAGATATCGATGCGGTCATCATTGCCACACCCGATCATTGGCATGCTGCCGCGGCGGTGCGGGCTTGTGCAGCGGGTAAAGATGTGTATTGCGAAAAGCCTTTGTCGCTTACGGTGGCCGAAGGAAGGGCGATGGTGAAAGCTGCCCGCAAACATGACCGCGTTTTTCAAACGGGCAGTATGCAACGTTCGTGGCCGGAGTTTCGGCAGGCAGTAGAGTTGGTGCGCAACGGTTACATTGGCGAAATAAAAACGGTGAAAGTAAACATTGCCGGCCCGCCCAAAAGCTTTGACCTGACCGCAGAAAATATTCCCGATGGATTGGACTGGCAGTTTTGGCTTGGCCCCAATACCATGGAAAGACCGTACAATAAAATGCTGGCACCCACTATTGAGTTTGAATCGACCATGTGGCCGCAATGGCGGGCTTACAAAGATTATGGCGGCGGCGGCATCACCGATTGGGGGGCGCATATGTTCGACATAGCGCAGTGGGGGTTGGATATGGATTATTCGGGGCCGGTAAAAATTTTATATCCATCTGTGGAGCATGCGGCGCAGGCAGGCCTTGTGTTTGAATATGCCAATGGGGTGAGCATGATTCATACCAATACGAAGGAGCCGCCGTCTTGTACATTTATAGGCACCCAAGGCGAAGTATATGTAACGAGAGGTGCATTGAAAACCACGCCCAACGAATCATTGAAAACAAAAGTGATAGGAGGAGAGCAGGAAAAACATGTGTACAAAAGCACCAATCATTACCAGGATTTTTTAGATGCCATCAAGAAAAGATCGATGCCCATATGCGATGTGGAAATAGGGCATCGTACAGCATCTGTGTGCAACATTGCCAACATTGCATACGAATTAAAAAGCAGTTTGACCTGGGATCCTGAAAGAGAAAAATTTGAAGGAAATAAAGAGGCCAATAAACTGTTGGAGCGTCCGATGGAAAGGGAATGGAAAGTGTAAGTGAGGCAATGAAGACTATTCTTTGCGAAAAAATGGAATTGTTATCACTCAGCAATTTGAAAAGCGACAAGAGCCCTATTATCAATTAATCAATTGCGTTATATTGCTGGTGTATACGTAAATGCGTACAATGCTAATGTTAGCAGTTATTTTATAACGCCTATCAAGGATGAAACGACCATACATAGTTTACTCTCTTTCTAAAGACCGGACAACACAAAAATTCAATAAAACAAAGTTTCCGGACATCATTAAAGACATTGATAAGTTTTTACAATCCTGTACTACTGCTAATGTTAAAAAACCAAACAAGGTTGAATTGACAGCGTATACTTCCTATGACGACACCGATCCCAAAGAACTACTTTTTGACATTATTAAAAAGACTGAGGAAAAATTTGGACAAAGCGACATGGAACCACTCGCTTATCATTATCCAAGTGGCGTGCCACACGAAACAAATAAGTACATATGGAAATTTTCAAATGACAGATTAGATGAGGTGATTCAATACCTTCTTGACAATAGTCCTATGCCAAAATCAAGTTTTGGACCACTTCAATTATATTTTACATATGACTTTAAACTGATTGACCCTACAACTAAGTCAGTTTTGCAAAACCAAGCATACACCTCTTATTTGATAATTTGGTTTTCTAGAGGCAAAGCCTGTGCTCCAACATTATTTTTCCCTTTTGAACAAGCTGACAAGGACTTTTGGAAATATATTGACAGTATTAATTCGTTACTTCCATTCAAACTTGAAGAAAAATATCTACGGATAGCTCATGTTAATAAACATGGAGAGGTTAAGTCATTCAAAAAAATTCAAAGACCAGCAGAAACATAAAAACAACCGCTAACCTAAATGTTGCAAATAGCGGAGCTGGATTGAAGTACAATCGGGGGCCGTACACAACTCAACTTTGATGCGGAGATAGACAAACTCATTTGAGCAAAATTCTTAACTAAGTAAAAAAATTGCAGCAGTACCGATCAGGTGAAATTCCACTTCCAAACCTGCTGTAAGACCCACACGTTAGCGGGCACACAATGACTCTACAACATGAAACTATATCTACTACTTCTTATATCGAATTGCTATTCTCTATCAGCCATGTGCCAGCAAAAAATAAGGACAGCTGAAGAGCTAATTAATAAAGCACAACCCGGTTGGTCAAATGTCAAAAAATGGATTGATTCGGCTAAAAACAAGGTGGAGATTTTGCCTGTTGATACTGTTAAATCAAAAGAAGCTCTTTATAATACACAGGTAACTACCCGATCACCAATGGGTGCAATTGTTTATATGACAGGCGGCCTTCTGATTGACCATGGCTGGATTAGAATACTTGGTTCTGGTAGCCAAAAAATGACTCGATCACTTCCCTCTTGGAATAAAGGAAAAACATTCAACGAATTTATTAGTGAGGGAACCGAATTTTTGTTGATAGCCGATGATGTAATTGGAGGATTCTTTCTTATGAATGGCGGGAAGTTTGGGACTGACGTTGGAAAGATATATTACTTATCACCTGATAATTTAGAGTTTGAGTCGCTTGACATGACTTACACAGACTTTTTATTTTTTTGTTTTCACAACGATCTGGATAAATTTTATGAAGGGTACAGATGGAAAGATTGGAAGAAAGAAGTTTCAGAATTGTCAGGAGACAAAGTTTTTAATTTTGTTCCGCCCCTTTGGTCAAAACAAGGGAAAGACTTTAGCAAAAACAGTCGGCTAGCAGTTCCCATTCAGGAACAATATGAACTCAACATGTCAATGAGAAAGCAACTTGGCTTAGACAAAAACGACCACTAACCTTACATTGACAAAAAGGGGCTGAAGCTCTCCGCTTTTCAGACTTAGAAATTCCGAATCAATTTCGTCAGATTTGTAATCCGAAATGTTTTTTGCATTGGCTAGGTTTTTTTGAATAGCTGTATCCGCACTACCACTTAATGCTAAAGCCCATAGCGAAAACATCATATCCCAAACTGATTTCCTCCATCTTTAGCCCTTATATTTTTTTGATGTTGTTCTATAAACAATTTACTTCAAAAACACCTTCGCCCTTACTCTGAATGCCGGCGTTTCATAATCCAAACGGTCGGCAATGATGGCTTTTATTTCGGGCACAATTTCGGGGTAGTGTTGGCTCAGGTTATGCAGCACCGTCAGCGCAAATGCTTTGATGGCGGGCTTTTCCTGCAGGTCTTCTATGTAGCGAAAACAACGGTCCATTACTTCGCCATGCAATGGTGCTGGTATGGGTACAAACTGTAAGAGCCGCACAATGTTTCGGGTAATACCGTTGTGTATGTTGGGTAGATGCAACAGGTGTATCAATGCAGGTAAATGCGGAATAGCCAATTGCGGATGCGCTTCGGCCACATAGCTCATGGGCCATGCAGCCCGGCGGGCCATGCGTTCGTCTTTGCCTGTTACTATTTCAATCAACTGCGTAAATCTGGATGCGTTGTCGCCTACCCATAGCTGCACTTTTTCCACCTGTGTTTTGTGGTTGTCTTCGAGCAGTAGGGAGTGGAGAGACATGGTTGGAAAGTTGGAAGGTTGGCAGGTTGGAAAGTTGGTAGGTTAGTAGGTTAGTAGGTTAGTAGGTTGGAAAGTTGAAGACAAGTAATCAACAAGGAATGAGAA
>SSEX01000126.1 GCA_008015085.1 Tolumonas sp.
GAATTTGATGGTGCCCGGGGTCGGACTCGAACCGACACGGTTATTCACCGGCGGATTTTGAATCCGCTGCGTCTACCGATTTCGCCACCTGGGCATCAAAGCGAAAACTAACATGCTGATAAATCAGTAAGCTTGTCTTAGCGGCTGGCATTATACAAAGCTAACAGTTAAGCGCAACTTGTTTTTGACGTGATCTGCTTCAGATGCTGAATAAATGTGCGTCCTGATGATTCGCATCAATCTGGTTTACTCGGTTAGAATAGCGATCTATGAAATTCTGATTGTATAACTTATGAGTAAATCTATTCGTTCTCGTTCTGCTAAAAAAGATACCGGTATTCAGCTTACTCTGCCTCGGGCAGGTTTTCGTCGCCGTTTAGGTGCCTGGGTGATTGATGCTTTGTTGGTGATCCCGCTGCTTGCTGTGGCTGGTTATGCCGGATATGGGGTGGGGCATCTGTTAACTGCCAGTGGGCTGGTCTCTCTTGCTGAAGGAGAGTCAATGAGTAATTGGCTGGCTCATCAGCTCTGGTTCAGTCTGTGGTTAGGCGGCATTATGTGCAGCTATTTTGTCTGGTTCTGGTGTCGTGAAGGACAAACTCCGGGGATGATCCGTTTTCAGATCCGGGTGCAGAATAGTGATGGTGGTCTGATTAGTATTGGCCAGGCGCTGGTGCGATTAGGTACGTCCGCGTTTGGTCTGGGCAATCTGATGGTGATTTTTGACCGTCGTGAGTTTCTGGCATTTCAGGATTACTGGGCAAATTGTGAAGTGGTGGTAACTTCAGCGTCGGTCGGGCGTTGAAACCGGACAGAATGAAAAAGGGAGCCATACCTTGCAGCTCCCTTTTTTGTTCCTGAATATCGGTCTGTCCTGCTGAGGGTCAGGCCTTGCGTTTTTTCAGTAAGTAGATAGCGATACCCATAAAGATCAGACTGGGGATGGTGGCCCCTATGATCGGGGGGACATTGTAGACGATACTGAACGGGCCAAATACCTGGTTAACGACATAGAATGTGAAGCCAATCATGACGCCGGATATTAGCCGGGCCCCCATGCTGACAGAGCGTAGCGGGCCGAAGATGGTGGATGCAGCCAATAACAGCATGGCGATGACGCTGAGTGGGGCTAATATTTTCCGCCAGAATTCCAGTTCGTAATCATCTGCATTTTGTCCATTATTTTTCATATAGTTGATGTAGCTATACAACCCTTTGGCTGATAACTCATCAGGATCAACTGAGACGACACCGAGTTTATCGGGCGATAGATTGGTTTTCCAGTTCCAGGCTGTCTGACGGTGAAATTGCAATTGATGCTTATTCGTTACATCAGCAATAAATGTATTCTCAAGTTTCCAGCCCGATGCTTTGTATACTGCCTTGGGTGAGCGGATGATTTCAGCCAGTTCTCCGCTGCTATTAAAACGATAAATCGTCAGATCCCGTAATGAGCCGTCCCGGAATAGGGCATTGATGCTGATAAAATCATTGCCTTCCTTGATCCAGATACCATTAGCAGAGGCCGTGATCTTGCCTCCGCTGACGGCTGCAGTTTTGATGTCTTTGGCTTTCTGTACGCCTAATGGGGCGACGTATTCACCTAACAGCATCACTAGCAACATAACCGGAATCACCGTTTTTAAGGCGGAGAGTACGATACGGGTACGTGATAGGCCGGCAGCCTGTAATACAACCAGCTCACTGCTGCTGGCCATTTGCCCTAAGCCAATGACGCCACCGAGCAGGGCTCCCATTGGGAAAAATAAAACGAGTTCACCGGGCATCAGTAGAAAAACCCGGTATAACGCATGTAATGTGGTGAAATTGCCATCGCCGACATTATTCAGCTGTTCAATAAATTTAATCAGCGACGATAAGCCAACCAGACCAAAGGTGCAGATCAGGATGGCCATGATAACTGTCCGGCCAATATAACGGTCAAGGATGCCAAACATCAGTTTTTCTCCTTATGCCAGTAAAGCCGGATGTATTGCCAAAGTCGGGTCGTTTGCATATTCATTGGAATGGCGAAAATAACCAAAAAGAGGATCGGTGCCAGGTATAAACCGGGGATTGCTGGTAATTGGCCTCGTTCGATCGCGGACTTACCAGCACTGAGCAGCAAAAAGTAGGAAAAGAACAGCAGGACTGCAGGCAATATTTTAGCGTAACGACCCTGACGCGGGTTAACCATGGCCATAGGCACTGCAATCAATGTTAATACTGGAATGGATAATGGCAGTGCAATTCGCCATTGGAACTCTGCGATGTCTTTTTTATCTGAGCTGGCGGCTAATTTTTCCGAAGGGGCTGACGTTGCTTTCCGGTTAGACGGCTCAATGTCTTTCCGTTGAAGCTGAGCCCGGTACTCCTGAAAATCAGAGATACTGAATTCAGTTCCCGGAGGTGTACCTGCATAGCGCCGGCCATTGGTGAGCGTTACCCATTGTACGCCTTGAGCATCAGTTGTCAGGTGACCTTCGGTGGCGACAATCACAGCGGCCTGTTTCGGATCCGGATTACGTTGTAGCACGAAAATATGTTGCAGATCGCGAGCGTCTTTTTGTACATCCTCTACATAAGCGACGAATTTACCATCATCCAGACTCAGGAATTTACCGCTTTCCAGAGGTACTGAAAGTGGATCTGATTTTGCCTCATCCAGCAACTGTGCCTGTTTTTCGCGTGCCATTGGTACCAGCCACATGGTGTTGACTGTAGCAAGCACGGTTGTTAGTG
Organism: Tolumonas sp.; assembly: GCA_008015085.1. Taxonomy (GTDB): domain Bacteria; phylum Pseudomonadota; class Gammaproteobacteria; order Enterobacterales; family Aeromonadaceae; genus Tolumonas. Next base: position 2,743 of record SSEX01000126.1, read on the forward strand.
CTGCCAGCAGTAAAGTGACGCGCATGATATATGACGGACCGACGCCCACTGATCGGAGAACGGTCATTTCACTGTCGGCATAGAGTCGGCCGTGGGCAAACAAAATGGCAATAAACAGGCTGATCGGTAGCAGCAGCAGACCCATATACGGGATATTAAGCAGCATGAGCTGACCAATCAGTGATGATGGTACGGAACCATCCGCAGCTTTGGATAAAATCCGGATAAATTGCTGGCTGGTGAATATCAGCAGCAGGATCAGCAGGATCGACAGCTGGGTTTTGAGTGTTTCTTTAAAGATATAACGGAAAACTATCACGCAGGCCTCGGGAAAACTTGTAATTACTGGCGAATCGCTAAAAAATAGTTGCCTTAATTCCATTTTATGATGTTTTGCGTACCGAACCTGTTCATCCTGATCAGGTGGGTCGGCTTCTATTATCGACCAATCGGTGGGCTTTGTCTTTAGTTGCAAGGAGTCCTCATGGAATTCGGCGTTAAAAGTGGCAGCCCGGAAAAGCAGCGCAGTGCCTGTATTGTGGTCGGCGTATTTGAACCACGACGTTTGTCTGCGGTTGCTGAGCAACTGGATCGCGTTAGCGATGGCTATATCAGTTCGTTGTTGCGCCGTGGCGATCTGGAAGGAAAATCCGGTCAGATGCTGCTCTTGCATCAGGTGCCGGGTGTACTGAGTGAACGCGTGCTGCTGGTGGGCTGTGGTAAAGAACGTGAGCTGGATGAGCGTCAGTTCAAACAGATCATTCAGAAAACTATCAGCACACTGAATGAAACCGGATCGATGGAAGCGGTCTGCTTTTTGACAGAATTGCATGTCAAAGGACGGGATGCCTACTGGAAGGTAAGACAAGCAGTTGAGACAGCGCAAAACAGTCTGTATACCTTCGACCAGTTTAAAACCAATAAAGCGGAATTGCGTCGTCCGCTGCGTAAGCTGGTATTTAACGTGGCGACGCGCCGTGAACTGGCTATTGGTGAAAAAGCGGTAGCTCATGGTCTGGCTGTCGCTAACGGGATGAAGATTTGCCGTGATGTGGCGAATATGCCGCCTAATATCTGCACGCCGGCTTATCTGGCTTCGCAGGCTCGTCGTCTGGCCGATAGCTGTCAGTTCATCACAACTAAGGTTATTGGTGAACAGCAGATGGCGGAACTGGGCATGAATGCCTATCTGGCGGTCGCTCGCGGCTCATCGAATGAAGCCATGATGTCTATTATGGAATATAAAGGCCATCCGGATGCCAAACCGACCGTGCTGGTCGGTAAAGGATTAACCTTTGATTCAGGCGGTATTTCACTCAAACCCGGCGATGGCATGGATGAGATGAAATATGACATGTGTGGCGCAGCTTCCGTTTTGGGCGCAATGACAGCGTTGGCTGAACTAAAACCGCCCATCAATGTAATAGGTGTGCTGGCTGGTGCAGAGAACATGCCGGATGGTAAATCGTATCGCCCAGGCGATATTCTCACCTCCATGTCAGGGCAGACTATAGAAGTATTGAATACGGATGCAGAAGGGCGTCTGGTATTGTGTGATGTGCTGACCTACGCTGAACGGTTTGAGCCGGAAGCGGTCATTGATATAGCCACGCTGACCGGCGCTTGTGTCATTGCGCTGGGTAGTCATGCAACCGGTCTGATGTCGAATCATAATCCGCTGGCGCATGAATTGCTGAATGCTGCCGAGCTGTCGGGCGATAAAGCCTGGCGCTTACCGCTGTGGGATGAATATCAGGAACAGATCGAAAGTCCGTTTGCTGATATGGTGAACACTGGTGGCCGTCCGGCCGGGGCGATTACGGCCGGGGCTTTCCTCAGTCGTTTTACCAAGAAATACAACTGGGCGCATCTGGATATTGCCGGTACTGCCTGGAAGTCTGGTAAAGAAAAAGGGGCCACCGGGCGTCCGGTGCCATTGCTGACCCAATTCCTGCTCGGTCGGGCCGGTATTGATGTCGAAGATTAACCGGATGGGGCGGTAACGCCCCTTTACTTTATGCCACAAGTCACTTTTTATATACTACCCGACGATTTACAACCTGCCGTTGCTGCAGATGGTATTGATCAGACAACTTCGCGGCTGGCTTGTCAGCTGGCTACTGAACGTTTTCGTCAGAATCAGACGGTATTTATTCTGGCTCAGACGCAGCAGCAGGCAGAGCAGTTAGATGAAATGCTGTGGCGGCAGGATCCGGATAGTTTTGTACCGCACGGACTTTCTGACGAAGTCACCGTGACACAGGCACCGGTCGAAATTGGTACCGGCGCACCGAAGCGTCATCGCCAGATACTGATCAATCTGGCAGAAACTATTCCGGCTTTTGCCAATCGTTTTAATCAGATCATCGATTTCGTCCCGGTTGACGAGATCCAAAAACAACAGGCGCGCGACCGCTATAAGCAATATCGGGCGCTGGGTTTCACGCTGGAGACGGTGCCTGCACCGCAACTCCCATAATCAGACAGATGAAGACAGATGGAAAAGACGTTTAATCCGAACGCCATTGAACAGGCGATGTACCAGCACTGGGAAAGTCAGGGCTACTTTAAACCAAACGGTGACAGCAGCAACGGTAATTACTGCATCGTGATCCCGCCGCCAAACGTCACTGGTAGTCTGCATATGGGCCATGCTTTCCAGCAGACTATTATGGATGCCCTGATCCGTTATCAGCGTATGCTGGGTAAAAACACCCTGTGGCAGGTTGGTACCGACCATGCCGGTATCGCGACTCAGATGGTGGTGGAACGTAAGATCGCCGCTGAAGAAGGCAAAACCCGTCACGATTATGGCCGTGATGCCTTCATCGACAAGATCTGGCAGTGGAAAGAAGAATCCGGTGGCACCATCACCCGTCAGATGCGTCGTCTGGGCGCGTCTGTGGATTGGGATCGTGAAGCGTTCACGATGGATCCGGCACTGTCACATGCCGTGCAGGAAGTGTTTGTTCGGTTATACGAACAAGACCTGATCTATCGTGGTAAACGTCTGGTGAACTGGGATCCGAAACTACACACCGCGATCTCCGATCTGGAAGTTGAGAATAAAGAAGTCAAAGGCAACATGTGGCA
>SSEX01000044.1 GCA_008015085.1 Tolumonas sp.
CTGTTGCACAACGATTTCAATGACACGACAGTGTTCATCGTGAGTCAGGGTTGGACTCTCCCCGGTTGTACCGACAGGCACAATTCCATGAGTACCTTGTTCAATGTGCCAGTCAACCATATTACGCAGTGCTGTTTCATCGAGTTGCCCATCTCTGAATGGGGTGATTAAAGCAACAATAGAACCGTGGATCATACAAACTCCTTTTGAACTGTAATCTCAACAAAAAACCCCGATTCGCAAAAGCGTAACCGGGGTTTATTTATAAGGGCATCGGTAAATGGTTACGCGAAAACGAACGGGCCCGGTTTAGAGGCTCGTTTAGACGGTTTTCGAATGTTGAACCATTTACTCATGAGATCATTATCATTGATGATATGAAATTAGATACATAGTTCTGCATTGGTGGGTAAATGTCAAGTAAACGTGCTGATCTTTGCTGTTTTTTGTGAATAAATATGCTCTTCATGTGTTTTTTAATTCACTTCAATTGATGTTTTCATCTGTGGCTTAATGATATTTAATACGAAATGTTAACGTTTTTTTATTAATTCAAGTAAAATGCACCTTGAAGGCTATGTTATCCCCAGCAGTTTGGTTGCTATAAGGCGGGGGGTACTGCATAATTCCCCGTCCAGTTTCTAGCGTAAGGTACTGTTCTCCAGGTTCCCGTTGCATCAACGGGCATTCTTTATTTTGGTAAAAAAATAGACAGACAAAATGGCTGAAAAACGCAATATTTTTCTGATTGGCCCTATGGGGGCAGGTAAAAGCACCATCGGCAAGTATTTGTCGGAAATGTTGCACATGGATCTGTATGACTCGGATCAAGAGATTGAGCGTCGCACTGGTGCTGATATCGCTTGGGTATTCGACGTTGAAGGTGAAGAGGGCTTCCGTAAACGGGAAGAACAGGTCATCAGTGATCTGAGTGAAATGCAGGGTATTGTACTGGCGACAGGTGGTGGTGCGATCAAGAGTTCTTTAACCCGAAATCGTTTATCTGCCCGTGGTATAGTGGTCTATCTGGAAACCCCGATAGAAAAACAGCTTGCCAGAACACAACGCGATAAGCGTCGTCCGTTATTGCAGACTGAAGAACCACCACGCGAAGTGCTGACTCGTCTGGCTGAAGAGCGCGAACCATTATATCGCGAGATTGCTGATTACGTTGTTCGCACGGATGAACTGACAGCGAAGCAAGTTGCGACTCAAATCGTCGAGTTATTAGGACTTTAAACCGAAGATATAGATGGAGGCTGTAGTGGAGACGTTAACAGTTAATTTGGCGGAGCGGAGTTATCCTATACATGTTGGCGCCGGATTGCTGACTTCTTCCGAATTGTTTGTTCCGCATATTGCTGGGCGGCGAGTCATGATTGTGACCAACGATACAGTGGCTCCATTATATCTTGATGTATTACGCAATACGCTGGCTGATTATCAGGTTGATACTCTGATTTTGCCGGATGGTGAGGCTCATAAAACGCTCACCTCATTTGAGCAGATCATGTCAGCATTGCTGGAAGGCACGCATGGCCGGGATACAACCTTAATTGCATTGGGTGGTGGTGTGATTGGGGATCTGGTTGGCTTTGCAGCTGCTTGTTATCAACGTGGGGTTCCATTTATTCAGGTCCCTACCCCGCTGCTATCACAAGTCGATTCCTCAGTTGGTGGTAAAACGGCGGTTAATCACCCACTTGGCAAAAATATGATTGGCGCCTTTTACCAACCTAAAGCTGTCATTATTGATATTGATTGTCTGCGTTCGTTACCTGAACGCGAGCTGGCCGCAGGTATGGCCGAAGTCGTTAAATATGGCATTATCTGGGATACTGATTTTTTCAGTTGGCTGGAAAGCCATATCGTTGATATTCAGACTTTATCCCCAGCGGCTCTTTCAACAGTGATCCTGCGTTGCTGCGCTATTAAGGCTGATGTAGTTTCTCAGGATGAGACTGAAACGGGTGTCAGAGCATTACTGAATCTTGGACATACTTTTGGTCACGCGATTGAGGCTGAACAAGGGTATGGTAATTGGCTGCATGGTGAAGCTGTTTCAGCTGGAATGGTGCAGGCAGCAGAAACCTCTTTGCGGTTAGGTCTGTTATCACAAGACGATGTGGAGCGTATAAAAGCATTGCTCAAAGCGGCTAAATTGCCAATTACTGCACCTGCGAATATGTCATATGATGACTATATTCATCACATGTTGCGTGATAAAAAAGCAAAATCAGGAAAACTGCGACTAGTTTTGCCACAGGCGATTGGTCGTGCGGATTTATTTACTGACGTAGAGCAAGATGTTCTGCGTGCAGTTATTGATGCGACACACTGAATGTGACATCAGCAGAATATTTATTACTTCCTACTCAAGCCCAATTAGTGTCCCGATTAAGACAACTGATTGGGTTTTCTTCTTCATTCGTTTTTTTAACGGGCAGTAAAGGCTCAGGGCGAACGGTTATTAGCCAGTTATTGATGAATGAGCTGGATGCTAATCATATTGTCAGCCATGTGATATTGCAGCCGGATATGGACATACTCAGGATCAGAGAAGCGGTAGTTTTGCAGTTTGTACCTACTGCTGTTTTTGATCCATCCGATCATTTGGCAGAGACACTGCATAGATTAGTTCCTGATCTCTCCGTTCCCCGTTTATTAATCGTTGACGATGCAGATTGTTCTGCTTCTGATTGGGTTTCTGAGCTCTGGCAATGGCTTAAACATCAGGATGAAGTGCATCCACTCCACAAAATTAGTGTATTACTGATCGGAACCAGTGAATTTTCTGAGCGGCTGGCGCAACATCTGAAGGGAAGAGATCAGATGGCTCTGGAAATTGAAATCGAACCGCTGACTCAGAAAGAACAAAAGAAACTGTTGGTCAACTGCTTGCAGGACGGAGAGGTCTCCGCAGCTCAGGGTGAACAAGCTCTGACTCGCCTGGCTCATTGCCAGGGTAAGCCTGGTGAGGTGGTTGCAATTGCGGAGGCTTGTATGGATAAAAAATCATTATCATCGCTAAAAACAACCATTCCTGTGAATAAGCTGATTGCTGGTGTTGCTGTTCTTGCAGGGGTTGTATTATTGCTGAGCTGGATTGTACCTTCCTTATCAGACAAAGAGTCATCCACTGCAACGCCCCCGGTGACACAACCTGAGCGGCAGGAGGTTGCTTTGCAACCGAATACTTCTGCAGCTGTGGTTGCGCCTGAAGGCGTTGTTCCGGCATCAGGTGCGGTACCAGCGGTTGTGACTCAGGATGGTATTGTTTCCGGAGCAGAAACTGTGGCTATCGATGCCGAATCAGCTACCGATGATAGCGGAAAGCGCCGTGTTGTTATCAGTGACCAGGCTGTTCGCCAAATGGCGTCCAATCAACCGGTGACCGGGGTGGTTGAGGAACAGCCTTTGGCTCACACTTCAGGGGCTGTGACATCACTAAATCAGTTGAGTCCTGTAGTTAATGAAATCAAAGGGAATGACAGTTCAGCTGTGGTTACCACAACTGAATCTGTTTCTGCAGCTAAAGAAACAGTGACGGCAGAGAAAAAAGTTAAGCATAAAGCTCGCGTTGTGACAGAGCATAAAGCTGTTAAAAAAACGCCAGCAGTAAAACCAGCTTCTGTTGCATCAGCTTCAGTAAAGAAAACGACCGAAACCAAAAAAGCAGCAACCACTGTTGCTGGTAGCGGTTATGCGCTTCAGCTGGCTGCCAGTGGAAACCCGTCAGCACTGAAAAAGCTGGCGGCAACAAATGGTGTATCGTCTAAAGCTCAGATATATAAAAACCAATCGACGGGGATGTATGTGTTGGTGTACGGGCAATATACCTCCTCTGCAGCTGCAAAAGCTGCTGTCAGCAGATTGCCGGCAGCCTTGAAAAATACAAATCCATGGCCGAAATCTTATGCTCAGATCAAGAAAGAGCAGGGCAAATAACTAGAGCGGCTTTAAATGATACAAAACGATTATTTTATGGTCTGGATTAATTCTCTTATGACACAGCATGTTTCCGTGTGGAGTATTGCTGTGTCATGAAAAAAAAACGGGCATTTTTAAAATGGGCGGGTGGTAAATACGCCCTGATTGAGTCGATTGCACAATACTTACCAACAGGGAAAGTGTTAGTTGAACCGTTTGTTGGTGCTGGATCGGTGTTTCTTAACACGGATTTTGATGCGTATTTGCTTGCGGATATAAACCCGGATCTAATCAATCTATATAATTTATTAAAATCTGAACCGGATACTTTTATTCGTGTTGCCGGCGGCCTTTTTGATGAGAGAAATAATCAGCGTGAGCGTTATTTCCAGCTCCGCGATGAATTTAATCAGACGACGGACAAAGAGTGGCGGGCAGCTCTGTTTTTGTATCTGAATCGTCATGGTTATAACGGGCTGTGTCGTTATAACCGTAAAGGGGGCTTTAATGTTCCTTTTGGGCGATATAAAAAACCGTATTTTCCTGAGACTGAACTGTGGTTTTTTGCTGAGAAAGCACAGAAAGCCACATTTGTATGCCAGTCGTTTATGGAAACGTTTGCCATGCTGGAGCAGGATCACGTGGTGTATTGTGATCCGCCTTATGTGCCGCTGTCGGCCAGTGCCAGTTTTACAAGTTATGCAGCGAAAGGTTTCAGCGAAAATGAACAACGTCATCTGGCTGAACTGGCTTGGCAGGCAGCATCGGAAAAACAAATTCCTGTTTTGATCAGTAACCACGCAACTCAGCTGACATATGATTTATACAAACATGCGGCGCTGCATGAACTACAGGTCAAACGAACTATTAGCAGAGCGGGGCATACCCGTCAGCGTGTATCAGAATTGATTGCACGTTATGAACCTCACAGACTGGCTAAAAAAGCCGGGTAACTTTGAAGACTGATAATTATGAAACCGTTTCTGATTGCTCCATCTATTCTTTCTGCTGATTTCGCCCGTCTGGGTGAAGATGTTGCGAATGTTCTGGCTGCAGGTGCAGATGTTGTTCATTTTGATGTAATGGACAACCACTATGTGCCGAATCTCACGATTGGTCCGATGGTTTGTAAAGCACTGCGTGACTACGGTGTGACCGCTCCAATCGATGTGCATCTGATGGTCAAACCGGTAGATCGCATCATTCCTGATTTTGCGAAAGCCGGTGCTTCTATTATTACCTTCCATCCGGAAGCATCAGATCATGTTGATCGCACTTTGCAGTTGATTAAAGAACATGGTTGTCAGGCTGGTTTGGTACTGAACCCGGCGACATCATTGCATCATCTGGATCATGTCATGGACAAGCTGGATGTGATTCTGCTGATGTCGGTAAATCCCGGTTTCGGTGGTCAGAGTTTTATTCCTGCCACTCTCGACAAGTTACGCCAGGTGCGTCAGCGTATTATAGAAAGTGGCCGGGATATCCGTCTGGAAGTTGATGGCGGTGTTAAGGTTGATAATATTCGCCAGATTGCTGAGGCAGGTGCTGATATGTTCGTTGCAGGATCTGCCATTTTTGATCAGCCAGATTATGCTGCCGTGATTGCCCGCATGCGGCAGGAACTGGACGCAGCTAATGTCTGATTTAAACCGGATAAAAGTTATTCTGTTTGATCTGGATGGTACGCTGATCGATAGCGTACCTCAGCTTTATCTCGCAGTTCAGGCTGCACTGACGGTTAATAATCTGCCTGATGTTTCGATAGAGCAGGTCAGAGAATGGATCGGTAATGGTGCAGAGATCCTACTGAAACGAGCGATGAGCCGTCAGTATCATTTTCAGGATATTGATGATCATCTGTTTAAACAGGTTAAAACGGCATTTGATGAACATTATCAGGCTGGTATTGATAAAGACTATTCGCTGTATCCGGCTGTTTCCGAGACATTATCACTGCTTGCCCATGCTGGCTATTCGATGGCAGTAGTCACCAATAAACCAGATGAATTTGTTCAGCCTTTACTGCAGTCTGCCGGTATTTCTCATTTCTTCACTCATACACTGGGTGGTGGTCGTCTGCCACAGAAAAAGCCGGATCCACTGCCACTGCAGTATTTATGTGAACAATTTAAAGTCACACCCGGTGAAACATTAATGGTTGGTGATTCCAGAAATGATATTCAGGCAGCGCGAGCAGCAGGTATTTCTGTCGTTGGATTAAGTTATGGCTATAACCATGGTGAACCAATAGAAGATAGTCAGCCTGACTGGGTGTTGCATCGCTTTGATGAACTTGCGTTATTGCTTAATGCTACAGAAGTAAGGAATTAAAATGGCAAAACCAATTGTATTGAGTGGTGCTCAACCTTCTGGACAACTCACCATTGGTAACTACATGGGGGCATTGCGCCAGTGGGTTCAGATGCAGGATGAGTATGATTGTTTGTACTGCATTGTTGATTTGCACGCCATCACAGTACGTCAGGATCCACAGGTACTGCGTAAAGCCTGTCTGGATACCGCTGCATTATATCTGGCTGTTGGTATTGATCCGGAAAAAAGCACTGTATTTATTCAATCACATGTTCCGCAACATGCTGAATTAGGCTGGATATTAAATTGCTATACTCAAATGGGAGAATTATCCCGTATGACGCAATTTAAAGACAAATCTCAGCGTTATGAAAATAATGTGAGTGTAGGTTTATTCGATTATCCGGTATTAATGGCGGCTGATATTTTGCTGTATCAGGCCAATCAGGTTCCGGTTGGGCAGGATCAGAAGCAACATTTAGAATTAACCCGTGATATAGCATATCGATTTAATACGCTTTATGGGAATGTATTTACGACACCTGAACCATTTATTCCGCCTCAGGGTGCTAAAGTAATGAGCCTGCAGGATCCGACCAAGAAAATGTCTAAATCGGATGATAATCAGAATAATGTGATTGGTTTACTGGAAGATCCAAAATCCATCATTAAAAAACTGAAAAAGGCGGTCACTGATTCTGAAGATCCGCCGGTAGTTCGTTTTGATATCGAAAATAAACCGGGTGTCAGTAACTTGCTGAGTCTGATGCATGGGGCGACTGATCGGCCGATTGCCGAACTGGAGTCTCATTTCGAAGGCAAGATGTATGGCCATCTGAAAACAGAAACGGCAGATGCAGTAGTCGCTTTACTTGAACCAATACAAAAACGCTTCCAAGAGTTTCGTGCTGATGAACAGGCATTGATTCATATTCTGCAACAAGGCGCTGAAAAAGCGCAGGTGCGGGCGGATGAAACAATGCGTCGTGTATTTGATGCAATCGGATTTGTAAGTAAGCGTTAATTAAATTAATCGGGTTATATTTTTATAACCCGATTAGTCTTTTCAGTTAATTACATTAAGAAAACTTATGACATCAAATAAACAGGAAGATGTTGTTGAACAACAAGATCTGGAATCTAAAGAAATGTGGTTGCGTAAATTCCGCATGGCAAAAACACAGCAAACTTTAACATTGATGGTTGAGCGTGCTATTGATCAATTTCATCAGAAACCTTCAGTATTAGGTGCAATATATTTGGCTGAATGCCAAAGAGAACGTGAGCTGGAAATGGGCGTATTGCTGAATCGCTGATTAGATTTGTAGCCAAATAAAACTAGCCAAAGCAGGTACCTTGTTAGAAAATATCATGATTCTGATATCAACAGATAATGGCTAGCTAAGGTATTTTTATGAACAAGACACTGGGTTGTATTGGTATTTCAATGGTTCTGCTGTTAGCTGGTTGTTCCGGCTCCAGTGGTGTATCAGAACAATATCGTTATACTCCTCCGACGGCGGTTCCTGTACAAACCAGCACTGAAGTGAATGTTCCTTACGATTTATTATGGGGCCGGGCTCAGCGTTGGCTGGCAGAGAAAGGATTTGAAGGTCAGGGCGAAGTAACTGGTGGTGTATTATCAGCTTCACAGGAAAGTTATGCTGATGGTTTGCGCTATATGGATTGTGGTAAAGGCGGTTCCCGCGTCAGTATTGAACAACCAGCAGTTAAAATTAATGTCATGATCACGCAAAATGCGGATAAAGCGGTTGCTTCGATTAATCTGAAAGGTACAACCACTGTTTCTTATATTGAAGGAAATGGCGAGAAAATCGCAGCGCCTTCCGTTACGCCTGTTTGTGTATCTAACGGACAACTCGAATCTGATTTCCTGAATTATATTAATCGTTAATATTTAGATTTTGATATAAAAAAGCCGTTGAATAACAACGGCTTTTTAGTTTTTCAATATATTTGATTAAACACCCAGTTTGGAATGATATTCTTTCATTAAATCTTTTAGTTTGGCGGCTTCTGCTTTTGCTTCAGGAACTTTTCCTTCATCAGCTAATTTGCTGGCAACATCTATCTGATCAATAAGTTCCTGCATGCCTTCTGCGAAGGTTTTACGCTCAGCACTGCCTTCTGATTTGTCTTTGATATTACCTGGTACACCAGACTGGGCTGTAACCGCGGCAGCTCGTAATGTGGATAGATCTTTTTTCAGACTGGCTGCATCGGTATCTTTCATCACCAGACGATAGCTTTTACTCATATCTTTCATCGCATCTTCCACATCGACAGCGGCAAATGCAGGGGCAATCAGAACAGCGGAAGATAACAGGACGGTTGCAAGAATTGAGGTACTTTTTTTCATCAGTGACTCCTTGGAAAAGACTTTAAGTTTGCAGCTAAGAGATTAGCGTATAAAGGTTAATAATACGTTAATAAGTTGAATAAAATTGATAACTTATTGATAGTTATTATTGATGCTTGGTATTCTTTTGATAGATAAAGACTATCGGGGCAGGCTATGAATTTACGTGATCTGGAATATTTGGTTGCATTGGCAGAGCATCAGCATTTTCGATTGGCAGCAGAAGCTTGTTATGTCAGCCAGCCAACACTGAGCGGGCAGATCCGTAAGCTTGAAGATGAATTAGGTGTTGTGTTGCTGGAGCGTACCAGCCGGAAAGTCCTGTTTACTGCTTCCGGATTACAACTTGTTGCGCAGGCGCGCCGGGTGTTGGAAGAAGCAAGAGTACTCCGGGAGATGGCTCAGCACCATACAGAAGAGATGGCAGGGCCATTACATATTGGCTTGATTCCCACAGTAGGGCCTTATCTTTTACCTCAGATTATCCCTGCTATTCGACGAGAGTTCCCTGAACTGGAGATTTATCTGCATGAGGCTCAGACTCATCAAATTGTATCTCAGCTCGAAAATGGAGAACTGGATTGTGCGTTGCTGGCACTAGTTAAAGAAACGTCATCTTTCATTGAAATGCCGTTGTATGACGAGAATATGTATTTGGCTATTACAGTGGATCATCCTTGGGCGCAGAGGCAACAAATCGCAATGACTGAATTAGCCGGTCAGCAATTGTTGATGCTGGAAGATGGTCATTGTTTGCGTGAGCAGGCCTTGGGTTTTTGCTTTGCTGCTGGGGCACGAGAGGATACTCATTTTCGTGCTACCAGCCTGGAGACACTCCGCAACATGGTTGCTGCCGGTGCGGGGATGACACTGATCCCTGAACTGGCTGTGCCACAGGATAGAGTCCGGGATGGTGTCTGCTATTTGCCCTGTCATGATCCTGATCCGGTCCGGACTATTGGATTAATCTACCGCCCCGGTTCGCCTCTCAGAGCCAGATATCAGCGTTTGGCGCAGTTGTGTCAGCATCAGCTGAGCACTGTGTGCAGTGTTAGATCAGAGTGACATCGGCATAACCCGGTTTCGTCCGAGCTGTTTAGCTTTATAAAGTTGCATATCTGCCCGGTGCAATAATGCATGATCATCATCACCGGCAACATATTCCGCGACGCCAAAAGAGGCTGTTACACTGTTTAGCCTCTGGTTGGTTTTTTTGTCCATAATATTGAGTCGTTCTATCGCTCTTCTCAGCGATTCAGCAAACTGCCGGGCTATCATTAATTTGCGGCCTGGCAATAGCACGGCAAACTCCTCACCACCAATGCGATAAACTGTTTCCCCGTTTTTGCAGCTTTCAGCCAGCCTGCGGGCAATTGATTTCAGTACATGATCGCCGAACATATGGCCGAAGTTGTCATTGATATTTTTAAAGAAATCGATATCGATAATAAGCAGACTAAAGGGAGCATTAACTGATAATAATGTATTGATCTCAGTGTTAAATGCACGGCGGTTTAATGCCCCGGTCAGGGCGTCTTCATAGGCTTCTTTTCTTATCTCTTCAATACGACCTTTCAGTTCTCCGATTTCTTTTTCTGCATCGGTTAATTGTTCCCGGAAGATCTGCGTACTTTTGCCTATTTGTTGTGAGTTTTTGACTAGTTCACGGACGAGCGCAACCATTTCATCAATCGATAAACCATCATTATCAATTTTTTCCAGTTCGGAGAAACTCGCATCCAGCACTTGATGGAATTGTTGGGTGTCAGTCAGAGTATCTTTTGCTGCTGTTTGTAACTCAGTGACAATTGCTTCCAGACTATGTTTGACTTGTTCGCTGTCGCGTTCGGTTTTGCTTGCCAGATGTTTCAGATAAAGCTGTTCACTGGTCACTGCCGAGCAGACTCCTGTTTCTGAAATGGAGTTATCTATGGCCTGATTCAGCTGTGGATTGGTTTGTGCGACATAGGTGTACCAAAGAGCATAATTAGTCGGTGTAGTTGGGATCTGATACTTGATCATTAAAGGTACAGCTTGTTTCAGATTGGCTGTCGATTTGACAAACTCATCCATAGGTATCCGCTCTTTGGGTAAATCATAATTACTAACATAGCATAGCTGATTGCGTTACAGAGTTGTATTTCTGACAAGAACTCGTTGATTTCGCTATACTCATCAAAACTATGTCTATTGCCAATGGCAGGCTTATATATGTCCCCCAAGGATCCTTTCGCTGCCCGCGAAGCTGAAAAATACGAAAAACCCGTTGCCAGTCGAGAACTTATTCTGTCGCTGATTGAAAAGAATGGGCGACCGATGTCCCGGGATGAAATTGAAAAGACATTGATGCTGGAAGATGAAGAGCAGATCGAAGGATTGCGTCGTCGCCTGCGTGCAATGGAACGTGACGGGCAACTGGTGTTTACCCGGGGGCGGACGTATGCATTGCCGGATAAACTCAATTTGATCAAAGGCTATGTCATTGGCCACAAAGATGGCTATGGTTTCCTGCGCCCGGACGGCGGTGGTGCTGATCTTTTCCTGAATCAGTGGGACATGGCGAGCCTGATGCATGGCGATTATGTATTGGTACAACCAACCAAAACCGATGCCAAAGGCCGTCAGGAAGCCAGATTGGTGCGCCTGCTGCAGTCGCGGGATATGGATCTGGTTGGTCGCTATTTTGTCGAAAACGGGGTTGGCTTTGTCGTACCGGATGATAACCGGATTATTCAGGATATTCTGATCCCGCCTGATGCTACTTTGGGTGCACGTCAGAGCCAGATTGTGGTGGTGCGGGTTACGCAGCGTCCTACTGGTCGACTGAATGCAATGGGTCAAATTCTGGAAGTGCTGGGCGATAATATGGATCCTGGCATGGAAATCGATATTGCCATCCGCAAATTCGGTATTCCGCATGAGTGGCCTCAGGAAGTACTGACTCAGATCAAATCGCTGACCGAACAAGTGCCGGAAGAGGCGAAAGTAGGACGGGTTGATCTGCGGGAATTGCCTCTGGTCACGATTGATGGTGAAGATGCCCGCGATTTTGATGATGCTGTATTCTGTGAACGTAAACGTGGCGGCGGCTGGCGTTTGTGGGTCGCGATTGCTGATGTCTCTTATTATGTGCGTCCGAATTCTGCACTTGATCACGAAGCGCATAACCGTGGTAACTCGGTCTATTTCCCTGAGTTTGTGGTGCCGATGCTGCCGGAAGTGCTCTCGAACGGCTTATGCTCACTGAACCCGCAGGTGGATCGTCTCTGTATGGTCTGTGAGATGACTATTTCTGAAGCTGGACGTCTGTCAGGTTATAAATTCTACGAAGCAGTAATGAATTCCCATGCCCGCCTGACATATACCAAGGTGGCTGCGATTCTGGATGGGGATATCAAATTACGTGAACAATATGCTGCATTAGTGCCGCATATTGAGGAGTTGCATAAGCTTTATCATGCCCTGAAAACGGAACGTCATCACCGTGGAGCTGTTGAGTTCGAAAGCGATGAAACCCGCTTTATCTTCAATGCCCAACGCAAAATTGAACGGATTGTGCCGCTGATCCGCAATGATGCACACAAGCTGATTGAAGAGTGCATGATTCAGGCGAATGTGGCTGCGGCGAAGTTCATCGAAAAACAGGAAGCAGAAACACTGTTCCGTGTGCATGAGCGTCCGGGGGAACTGAAGCTGGAAACGTTCCGCCAGTTCCTTGGTGAATTGGGGCTGGAACTGAAAGGCGGTCTGGAGCCGGAACCGAAAGATTATGCGGAGTTAGCGGCGCTGGTGCAGGATCGACCAGATGTAGAATTGATCAACACCATGCTGCTGCGTTCTATGCAACAGGCACAATACAGTGCGGATAATGTCGGCCATTTTGGTCTGGCGCTGAAATCCTATGCACATTTTACATCACCGATCCGCCGTTATCCTGATTTACTTCTCCACCGTGCGATCAAATACGAGATTGCGCGTCAGGAAGGAAATCCGAAACACAAATGGACTCCGACCGGTGGCTATCATTATTCCTATGATGAAATTGCGCCGATGGGCTTGCAGTGTTCGATGACCGAACGCCGGGCAGATGATGCCACACGCGATGTGGCTGACTGGCTGAAATGTGAATATATGCAGGATCACGTCGGCTCTGAATTTGATGGCGTGATTGCGAATGTGACTTCATTCGGGTGTTTTATCCGGCTGGCTGAGCTGAACATCGACGGTCTGGTGCATGTTTCTACATTAACCAATGACTATTACCAGTTTGATCCGGCACGTCAGACGCTGATTGGTGAAAACTTCCGCCGCGTTTATCGTCTTGGCGATAAAGTGAAAGTCAGAGTGGTGGGTGTCAATCTGGATGATCGCAAGATCGACCTGATGCTGGTGGAAGATCCGCTGGTGTTTACGGGTAAAGATGCGAAGAAAAAGCAGAAATTACTCAGTGATATTCAGGGTAAGCGTGAACGTAGCAAACAACGTAAAGCTTCTGCTGATGCGGAAAAAGCGGCGGCTCCGGCAGGAAAAGAACGTAAGCAAAAAGGCAAACATCGGGCTGGTGCCAGTGATAAAATTGAGCGTTCGCGATCTGCCAAGAAAAGCAATCGTAAAAAACGTCAGGGAAAAGCGAAGAAATGAGTAGCGAATTGATTTATGGGATCCATGCGGTCAAAGCTTTGCTTGAAACTGCGCCGGAGCGTTTTCTGGAAGCATGGGTTTTAAAGGGGCGTGATGATGACCGCCTGCAGCCACTGCTGGCTACGTTGCAACAGTACGGTGTCAGTGTTCAGTACGTGCAACGCAAAACACTGGATGATAAAGCGGAAGGGGCTATCCATCAGGGCATCATTGCGCGAGTGCGGGAAGGCCGCAAACTGGATGAGTCTGATCTGGATAAAATTCTGGAGAAAGAACAGACACCCTTTTTTCTGGTATTGGATGGAGTAACCGATCCGCACAATCTGGGCGCGTGTCTGCGTACTGCGGATGCAGCAGGTGTGCACGCACTCATTGTGCCTCGGGATAAATCTGTGAGCTTGACGGGCACTGCCCGCAAGGTGGCCTGTGGTGCCGCCGAAAGCGTACCATTTATTCAGGTAACCAATCTGGCTCGTACGCTGCGTGAGCTGAAAGACAAAGGTGTCTGGGTGGTTGGTACGGCAGGTGAAGCGACCCATGATGTGTTTGCTGCCAAACTGACAGGCTCGCTGGCGCTAGTGATGGGGGCTGAAGGCGATGGTATGCGTCGTTTGACCCGTGAGCATTGCGATGAGCTGATCAGCATTCCGATGGAGGAGGCAGTATCCAGTCTGAACGTATCCGTAGCGACCGGGATATGCCTGTTTGAAGCAGTCAGACAGCGCCGTAGCTGATTGCTGATTTTGGATAAAAAAGAGGCTGGTGATGAACCAGCCTCGGAAATGTCACCCTTCTGAGGAGGAAAAAAGGGTGGGCCTACAGAGTATCGCTCAACATTACGATGTAATGAATCTAATGCAATTGATAATTATTATCAATAATTTCTTTTCAGGTTTTCTTCCTTTTCTTGATATATCTACGATGGCTGCCATTTGCACTGTTATGGTGAGTTTGTTGTCATTCGAAGTTTACATCTCTGCACTCAGACTCTGACCTGCAAAAGGTGGGCAAAAACTGTGATCTTGCTAGCATGACGGCGGTTATGTTTACCTGATGGAACTGAAATGCCTGCTTAACACAATTGGATCGAAGATGTATTAGCCATGCTGACTGCAACCGGTCTGATTTCTCTGGGAATTGTCTTTTTTAATCAGCCGGGTTTGGTTGTTGGTGGAACCGCTGGATTGGCGTTGCTACTGCATAAGGTGTTACCACTGAGCTTTGGTCAGCTGTTTTTTATGCTGAACGTGCCTTTTTACTGGCTGGCATGGAAACGTCTGGGCGGTTTATTTGTGGCGAAGACGCTAATCGCTGTTTCTGCGGTTTCTTTTCTTGGTGATCATTTGCATCAATGGATGCAGTTAAATCAGATCCGTCCACTTTATGCAGCGATGATGGGCAGTGTGCTGATTGGTGTCGGTTTACTGATCCTGTTTCGTCATCGGGCTAGTCTTGGCGGGTTTAATATTCTCTGCCTCTGGCTACAAGAACGCTACGGGTTGAGCGCCGGTAAAATTCAGATGGGGATGGACTGCGCGATTGTACTTTCCTCTGCTTTGGTTACCTCTTGGTCTGTGTTATTTCTTTCGGTATTTGCTGCCATCATCGTCAATGTCGTGCTGGCAACCAACCACAAACCTGGCCGTTACAACCCGGCTGCTGCCTGAATCTATTCTTTTTATTCGAGCTCTCCGCAGGTATCTCATATCTGCGGAATCCCCCATGTTTATCAGTCATGGGAAAAATCAGTGACACGGTTTATAATCCGCCCCCAAGTTTTGATGTATAACCAGCCAGTCAGAGACAGAAAATGCCAGATTTTCTTCAGGAAGTGGGTAAGCGCCGTACTTTCGCCATTATTTCTCACCCGGATGCGGGTAAAACAACCATTACTGAAAAAGTTCTGTTATTCGGACGTGCGATTCAGACTGCCGGTACGGTCAAAGGCCGTGGTGGCTCAGGTCAGCATGCCAAGTCTGACTGGATGGAGATGGAAAAGCAGCGTGGTATTTCCATTACCACTTCTGTGATGCAGTTCCCTTACCGCGATAGTCTGGTCAACCTGCTGGATACACCGGGTCACGAAGACTTCTCGGAAGACACCTATCGTACACTGACAGCGGTAGACTGCTGCCTGATGGTTATTGATGCAGCAAAAGGGGTTGAGGATCGTACCCGCAAGCTGATGGAAGTAACCCGTCTGCGTGATACCCCGATCCTGACCTTCATGAACAAACTTGACCGTGATATCCGCGATCCGATGGAACTGCTGGATGAAGTCGAGAATGAACTGAAGATCAAGTGTGCACCTATCACCTGGCCTATCGGTTGTGGCAAGCTGTTCAAAGGGGTTTACCATCTGGCGAAAGATGAGACCTACCTGTATCAGTCTGGTCAGGGCCACACTATTCAGGAAGTGCGCATCGTTAAAGGGCTGAACAGCCCGGAACTGGATGCTGCAGTCGGTGAAGATCTGGCGGCTCAGTTACGTGAAGAGCTGGAGCTGGTGCAAGGAGCTTCCCATGAATTTGATCTGGAAGAATTCCTGAAAGGGGAAATGACACCGGTCTTCTTCGGTACCGCACTGGGTAACTTTGGTGTGGATCATATGCTCGATGGCCTGACTGAATGGGCTCCGGCACCGATGCCGCGTAAAACCGATACCCGCATGGTAGAAGCTACGGAAGAAAAATTTGCTGGATTTGTTTTCAAAATTCAGGCGAACATGGATCCGAAACACCGTGACCGTATTGCCTTTATGCGAGTAGTTTCTGGTAAATACGAAAAAGGCATGAAGATGCGCCATGTGCGTATCGGTAAAGATGTGAATATCTCCGATGCGGTCACCTTCATGGCCGGGGATCGTGAACAGGCTGAAGAGGCTTATCCTGGCGATATTATCGGTCTGCATAACCACGGTACCATCCAGATTGGTGATACCTTCACACAGGGTGAAGATTTACATTTCAGCGGTATTCCGAATTTTGCGCCGGAGCTGTTCCGTCGTATCCGTCTGAAAGATCCGCTCAAGCAGAAACAGCTGCTGAAAGGGCTGGTTCAGCTGTCAGAAGAAGGTGCAGTACAGGTGTTCCGTCCGATCGAGAATAACGATCTGATTGTGGGTGCGGTCGGTGTACTGCAGTTCGATGTGGTTGTTTCGCGTCTGAAATCCGAATACAACGTTGAAGCGATTTACGAGACCATTAACGTCTCCACGGCGCGTTGGGTCACTTGTGATGATGCGAAGAAATTTGATGAGTTCCAGCGTAAATGTTCACTGAACCTGGCATTGGATGGGGGCGATAACCTGGCGTATGTCGCACCGACCATGGTGAACCTGAACCTGACAATGGAACGTTATCCGGATGTGAAGTTCCACAAAACCCGGGAACACTGATTTTTTTGCTAAAGTTAGAGGGCTGCAATCAATGCAGCCTTTTTCTTATCTGCCATATTCCATTTTTCGGAGTATATGCTTGCTAACTGATACCCACATTCATCTCGATCTTCAGGAATATGCAGCAGACCTGTCACTGGTGCTTGAACGCAGTCAATTGGCGGGCGTGAACCGCTGGGTTGTTCCAGCTATCGGTTCAGCCTACTGGTCTGCATTACCGATGCTGCATCAGCAGTATCCTGCAATTTATTATGCTTTAGGGTTACATCCCTGGTTTCTGTCACAAGAAAAGGAAAGCGTCATTGCTGAGCTGGATGAGTATCTCAAGAGTAAACCAGCCGGATTGGTGGCGATTGGCGAATGTGGATTGGATGGTGCAGTGGATGTGCCGATGTCATTGCAAATTGAGATGCTGGAAAAACAGCTGGCACTGGCGAGTCGCTATCAGCTGCCGGTGATCCTGCATTGCCGCAAGGCGTTTAATGAATTGCTGCGGGTGGTTAAACAATTTGATCTGCCTCGTGGTGGTGTCTGGCATGCATTTTCCGGTTCACGGCAGCAGGCGGAACAATTTATTGAGCTGAACTTTATGCTCGGCATTGGTGGTGTGATCACTTATGAACGAGCAGAGAAAACCCGCAAGGCGGTGGCCAAACTTCCAATAGACAGCTTATTGCTGGAAACCGATGGTCCCACGATGCCACTTGCTGGTCATCAGGGCGAACGCAATGAACCCGCCTATTTGCCTGAAGTGCTACAGGAATTAGCATTGTTACGTCATACATCTGTTATGGAATTAAGTCAGAAAATTGCAATTAATGCCGAAAAAATGTTCCGCATTTCAGTCTCATCATAGCGGTTTACGCTATTTTCCCAATGAAATGTGTCTGGAGTAGAGGAATTCGATGATTTTTCACGATATTCTTACCACTCTGCACAATACTTCGCTATTGCGCCATTTCGCGTTATCTAAGAGTCTGATGCAATAAGTTCAGACTCCAGGAATGGAAGCTCAGGGCTGGGATAGATTCCCATCACCTTCAGGCACGATGCCTGGCGGCAAAGCCGCTATCATTTAATACACAACGTTTATTCTTTAACTGGAACTATCTGGTTTATTTGATTTGGAGAGACGGATGCCTGATCTACAACAAGCAGCACAACGAGCACTGCAACTGATGGATTTGACCACCCTGAATGATAACGACACCGATGCGTCTGTGATTGCATTATGCCATCAGGCTAAATCGCCAGCGGGAAACACCGCTGCAGTGTGTGTGTACCCTCGTTTTGTGCCGATAGCTCGTAAGACCTTGCGTGACCTTGGTGCCAGCGAGATCAAAATCGCGACCGTCACTAATTTTCCGCATGGTAATGATGATATCGACATTGCTGTGATTGAGACCAAGGCGGCGGTGGCTTATGGCGCGGATGAGGTCGATGTGGTGTTTCCTGATCGTGCGTTAATGGCTGGTAATCAGGAGATTGGTTTTGAACTGGTAAAAGCCGGTAACGCTGCCTGTGGCGACGATGTTATGCTCAAAGTGATCATTGAGAGCGGCGAGTTGAA
>SSEX01000093.1 GCA_008015085.1 Tolumonas sp.
ATAGTGGACGTGGAGGCAATCGTAAGACTGGCCGAGCCAAAAGCTCAACCAGCAGTGCTCAACGAAGCGTCAAAAAAGAAAAGCTGGCCGCTTAGGTTAGCTTGGAAGCTCGACCGCTTTAGCGGCGAGTAGTTCACTTGATAACGGGCCAAATACTTCTTCCGGTGTGGAAAATCGTGTCATCAGATATTCAAATGCCCGGCTATCGCGAAAAGCATGAATCAGACGTCGTGCTATCAAACTTTTCGCTATACCCGGAGGACCCAACATAAAAACACTTTCGCCGGACAAAGCGGCCAGCAGACATAACCGGATCACATCTTTTCGCTCAAACAGCCCTTGCGCAAGAGCATCAATTAGCCGCCCGATCCGTTCCTGTAGTTGTTTATTACCCTGCATGCAATTATTCTCCGCCGCCAAATACACTGCTGTGCGACACTAGGTAAGTATAGTTTGCCGTAACAATTATTTTTCAGGCTTGTTTTATATCATTGTTCTGCGGAAATTCAGCGATCTGCAGGAATGGTAGCATTTCACAGAATATCGCGGCGGAGTTCCGGCTGTTTACTGTTATTTCCGCGACGACTCTGGTATCTATGTCGCGTTGAATTGGGAGAACTGTGTTACGTGCCGAAGAAATCGATTTTACGCCATATGCAGCTTATCAACTGGCAGTTGAAATATCCGGATCGTTTGCCGTTTGCACCGGTGAAATCAGAGTCACAATCTGTGCCTGTTTGCTGGGTCGTTGGTGTGCTTCCCTGCTGGATTTCAGACCTTTGTCTGGTTCTGCATCTTGCGGAATACCGGCACGTTGCTTCGCAAACAGAACTGCCAGCAATCCTCCCTGCTGAAGACTGGGTATTATGGAGTGGTGAATTGCACCAGCCAGAAAACTATCTGCATCAACATCAGCTTTCCGTCGATTCATCCCCGGCAGCAAAAAGGCAACTTTGGAACCAGATCTGTCAATATGAACGTTAAATTTATTATCCCGCAGGAAACGGATCTGCCAGAGTTGTATGACGTCGAATGTCGGGCGCATCGTTATCCGTGGAGCTATCAGTTGCTGGCTTCCAATTTCGGTGATCGCTATATCAACGGTGCTTTGTGCCTGGACGGTAAGATTATTGGCTTTTACATTGCAGATAGTCTGCTGGATGAAAGTACGCTGATGAATATTTGTGTCGATCCGGCATGGCAGGGACACGGTTATGGAAAGCTCCTGCTGAATCATTATCTGACGCAAACGACAACCCAAGGGTGTACTCAGTGGTGGCTCGAGGTAAGGCGTTCTAACACAACTGCACAAAATCTTTATCTGCAACTTGGCTATCAGCAGGCAGGAGTGCGGAAAAACTACTATAAAAGCGGTGATCATCATGAAGATGCACTGGTAATGCAACGGGTTTTAGCTTGATGTTTGCCGCCATATTTTTTATCCGGAAAATCAGTCTTGTCAGCATTATTTTGTTATGGCTTGGCCTTTTGACTACTACTGCCGAAACTGCTTCTGTTTACAAATATGTCGATGAAAACGGCGTTGTTAGCTATACCGACCAATATGCACGGGCGCAGCCGTTTAATCCGGTGGAAATAGAAATCTGGGAGCCGGATCAGGATGCGGTATCGCTGCGTTACACCAAAATGGGCAATCTGTATTTGTATAACAGTCTGTACGGGCCAGTGACGGTGACATTAAAAATGAACCAGAAAGATAATGTCATTGCTCATAAAGATCTGTCAAAACCGATAATTATCGCGCCCAGAACAGAAGTTTTCATCGATCAGGTCAACTATCTTGGGCAGGGCAAACTGGAATTCAGCTATCACTTCTCTGTAGGAACGCCATCTGATATTCAGGAAGATCACTCTAATCTGCGCGCGCCTTTTGCGGGCAGTTTTCAGATCTCGCAGGCGTTTAATGGTGGCTATAGCCATAACCTTCCTGGGAATCGCTATGCGATGGATATCGCTATGCCGGTTGGGACACCGATATTGGCTTCCAAATCAGGCACAGTGCTGGATATGCGCGATAGCTATGACGGACACAGCAAAAATCCGGCTGACAGGGCGAAAACAAACTATGTCCGGTTGCTGCATGCAGACGGCACTATGACATTGTATGCACACCTGAAAACGGGGAGTGGCGTCGTTGGACCGGGTCAGCACGTGAAAGCCGGCCAGTTACTCGCGTTATCCGGCAATACCGGCTATAGCACCGGCCCGCATCTGCATTTTGCTGTGCAGCGCAACGATGGTACCCGATTAATCTCAATACCATTTAATTTAAAGGGAATTACACCAAAAAAAGGGATCTGGCTAGATGGCCAATCGGCATATGTGCCGTGATACCGATGATTCATCTATCAGTTTTGCTGATATCACTAATCAGAAGTTGCGATATCAAGAATAAAAACGCGTTCTTCATGCTAAATAATTCTATTTAATCTCATTTTGTGCGTTTTTTTTCGGGAGCATAGCAGGTAGAGTATTATCCCATTTTATTTCGGGATTGTGGTTAAGCTCTCAGATCGAGGCCGGTACACTGAGTTCGCAATCCTCTAATAGAACTGAAGTTGCAGGTACGTTTTTGTGTCAAAACGTCTACACTGTTGCCTGCTAATTTTGAACCGGTCGCTGTGGGCAATAATGCAGCGTCATTTTTCACTATCAGGGAAAAATCATGCAGATTGGTATACCGAGAGAAAGCCTTGCCGGTGAGACACGGGTTGCAGCAACCCCGAACACCGTCGAGCAACTAAAAAAACTCGGCTTCGACGTGATTGTCGAGTCTGGCGCTGGCGCTCTGGCCAGTTTTGATGATGCCGTTTATGTGGCTGCCGGTGCGTCTGTCGCCAAAGCCGCGGATATCTGGCAATCCGATATCATTTACAAGGTCAACGCCCCGTCTGATGCCGAAATCGCGCAAATCAAAGAAGGCGCTACCTTAGTCAGTTTCCTGTGGCCGGCTCAAAACCCTGAGCTGGTGGCTAAACTGTCAACTAAAAAAATCAATGTGCTGGCGATGGACATGGTGCCGCGTATCTCTCGTGCCCAGTCGATGGATGCGCTCTCTTCCATGGCCAACATCGGCGGTTACCGTGCGGTAGTAGAAGCGGCACATGCGTTTGGTCGTTTCTTCACTGGTCAAATCACGGCTGCAGGTAAAGTGCCTCCGGCTAAAGTGCTGGTGATTGGTGCCGGTGTGGCCGGTCTGGCGGCGATTGGTGCTGCTCGCTCCCTCGGCGCGATTGTGCGTGCGTTTGATACCCGTCTGGAAGTGGCGGAACAAATCGAATCCATGGGTGGCGAGTTCCTCAAACTCGACTTCGGCGGTGAAGATGGTTCATCTTCTGACGGTTACGCCAAAGTCATGTCCGATGAGTTCATCAAGGCTGAAATGGCACTGTTCGCAGAACAGGCCAAAGACGTCGATATCATCATCACCACTGCACTGATCCCGGGTAAGCCAGCACCGAAGCTCATCACCAAAGAGATGGTTGATTCGATGAAAGCCGGTTCGGTGATTGTCGATTTGGCCGCTGCGACCGGTGGTAACTGTGAATACACAGTTCCGGGTGAGTTGTCTGTGACTGACTCCGGTGTGAAAGTGATTGGTTACACCGATTTGCCAGGTCGTCTGCCAACCCAGTCTTCTCAGCTGTACGCGACTAACCTCGTAAACCTGACCAAGCTGTGGTGCAAAGAGAAAGACGGCAACATCAACCTCGACTTTGAGGATGTGGTGTTGCGTAACATGACCGTGGTGCATCAGGGCGAAGTGACGTTCCCGCCACCGGCCATCAGTGTTTCCGCTGCACCGAAGCAGGAAGCTGCGAAACCGGCTGCTGCAAAAGTCGAAGAGAAGAAACCGTGCAAGTCGAAAAAATGGCTGGGTGTGATCGGTCTGGCATTGTTCGGCTGGGCTGGTCATGTTGCTCCACCTGAGTTCCTGTCGCACTTCACCGTGTTCGTACTGGCCTGTGTGGTCGGTTACTACGTGGTGTGGAACGTGACTCACTCACTGCATACCCCGCTGATGTCAGTAACGAATGCGATTTCCGGCATTATCGTTGTGGGTGCGCTGCTGCAGATTGGCAGTGGCTCAGGGCTTGTGGCCGCACTGGCGTTTGTCGCGGTACTGATTGCCACCATCAACATCGTCGGTGGTTTCACCGTGACTCAGCGTATGCTGAAGATGTTCCGTAAAGGTTAAGGGGAGCTGACATGTCTCAAGGTTTAGTTACTGCGTCCTACATTGTGGCGGCAGTTCTGTTTATTGCCAGTCTCGCCGGGTTATCGAAACAGGAAACCGCCAAATACGGTAACCTGTTTGGTATGATCGGGATGGCAATTGCACTGATTGCAACCATCGCCAGCCCAAGCGTGCATGGTGTGATATTTATTCTGGTGGCTATGGTCATCGGTGGTGCAATTGGCGCTCGTCTGGCGCTGAAAGTTGAAATGACTCAGATGCCAGAGCTGGTTGCGATCCTGCACAGCTTCGTGGGTTTAGCTGCAGTGCTGGTAGGCTATAACAGCTTCATCGAACTGCTGCCAGCGGATGCCGCACAGCAACTGGTGTTGCCACTGAATGGCTCGCCAGAAGAAATTATGGCGGCAGCTCAGGCAGCCATTAATCAGCTGGCACAACAAACAGCCAATGGCCATGGCCATCTGACTGGCGCAATGCTGAATATCCACCTGACTGAAATTTTCCTAGGTGTCTTCATCGGTGCGGTGACCTTCACTGGTTCGATTGTGGCATTCGGTAAACTGCGCGGCACCATCAGCTCAAAACCGCTGAATATTCCACACAAACACAAGCTGAATCTGCTGGCCGCGGTGGTTTCCTTTGCACTGATGTTGTATTTCATCAATGTGAACGGCTCCACCTTCGCTATCATCCTGATGACCCTGATTGCCTTTGCTTTTGGCTGGCACTTAGTGGCTTCTATCGGTGGTGCAGACATGCCAGTGGTCGTGTCGATGCTGAACTCCTACTCCGGTTGGGCAGCCGCGGCTGCGGGCTTCATGCTGTCTAATGACCTGCTGATTGTTACTGGTGCGCTGGTTGGCTCTTCAGGTGCGATCCTGTCTTACATCATGTGTAAGGCGATGAACCGCTCATTCATCTCCGTAATCGCGGGTGGTTTCGGTACTGACGGCACGTCTTCCTCCTCTTCTTCCGAAGAAGTAGGCGAATACCGTGAAATGTCACCGGAAGATGTAGCAGACCTGTTGAAGAACTCCAGCTCCGTTATCATCACCCCAGGCTACGGCATGGCAGTGGCACAGGCGCAATACCCTGTTGCGGATATCACCCAGAAACTGCGTGATAAAGGTATCAACGTGCGCTTTGGTATCCATCCTGTCGCCGGTCGTCTGCCGGGTCACATGAACGTACTGTTAGCGGAAGCGAAAGTGCCGTATGACATCGTGCTGGAAATGGACGAAATCAACGAAGACTTCAGTGAAACTGATACCGTACTGGTTATCGGTGCCAACGACACCGTAAACCCGGCGGCAATGGAAGATCCGGGCAGCCCGATTGCAGGTATGCCGGTACTGGAAGTGTGGAAAGCGCAGAACGTGGTAGTGTTCAAACGCTCCATGAACACCGGTTATGCTGGTGTACAGAATCCATTGTTCTTCAAAGAGAACTCACACATGTGCTTCGGCGATGCGAAAGCGACCGTGGAAGCCATTCTGAAAGCCCTGTAATTTTACAGATTGCCTGATGAATATAAGGGAGACTACGGTCTCCCTTTTTATTTCTGTCATTTGTCTCTCAAGCACATCAGAAATCTGTCGATATAGTGAATGCAGGGGGAGTCTATGATGCGTAGTATTATTTTGGTTTTATGTGCGTTGATCGCCAGCACAGGCAGCTATGCTGCTGAAGAAACACCAGCGGCACCTGCGAATGCAACGGCGGGTACGGCGGCTGATCCTGATTACATTCCTCCGAGTACCGCCATTTTCAGTGGTATCGATTCACCGCCTGTCGCTCCGCCACAGCAGGAATCATCCGGCCAACGTTTTTCTCAATCTGTAAATAAAGCGCTGAATATTGCGCCGAAAGATGATCAGAGTGGAGGAGTCTCTTCCGGCCCAAAACCCCTTGAAGTTGCGCCCCTGTCTGTACCTCCTTCTCCAGATAAGACAGAAGGCAGTAGTCAAGGTGGTGCTCCACAAAAAGAGAACATTCCAGAGGAATTATTATCTACTGTGAATGTACAGAGCGAGAGCGATCTGCCGGTTATCGAGATTTACTCTCAGGAAGAACTAATTGGATTGATCAGTGCAAACAAGCATTTGGAGCGTGTTGAAAAAATTGATGAATGCCAGTTAGTCACCGATATTGAAGCCAGAGCTAAAGTCGTGATGTTACCCGCGTACCAGTATTTATGGGGAGATATGCAGCGGACCGGGACTTGCACGGCATTGAATGTTGAATCTGGCATCGAATATTTGTGGAAAGCCGCTCAACAGGGTATGCCTGCCGCGCTGGAACAATTAGCGGGCTATTATTCCAAAGGTCGTTATGTCCAGAAAGATCCGCAGCAAGCTGCGATTCTGATGCATGAAGCCGCTGCTCAGGGATATCTGAAAGCACAGATTGCCTGGGTCGATATGCTGGTTAAGGGGCAGGGGAGCCCGCTTGATTATGAAGAAGCATATAGCTGGCTACACCATTCTGTGATTGCAGATGAAAAACAACATAAACAAGCCTCATATTTGCTGGCCCGGCTTGCCGGTAAAATGCCACCACAGATTGTCAGGCGGGCTAAGGTTTATCGTTGGCAGTAAGGTTAATACAACTGCTGCAGTAAGCGGCTGCCAAAATAAGCAAGCGCCAGTAATACATTACCTGTCAGCGTCATAACAACCAGCCGTTGTCCCCGCCAGCCTCTCCGGTAATGTCCCCACAGTAAGGTGGCATATAAGCACCAGGCGATCACTGATAGCCCGGCTTTATCCAGATTACCGGGGGCCAGCATATTATCGAGAAAAATGAAGCCGGAGCTAATCGACAACGTCAGTAAAACGCCACCGGTTTGCAGTAAACGGACTAATTGTTTTTCTATGCTAAGCAGCGGAGGAACATTCTGTAAATTAAGTTTCCGGCGCTGTTTTAGCTGGTAGTTCAGATACAGTTGCAGCAATGCAAACAGACTGGCAATGCTCATCATGGCATAAGACAACAGCGCCAAAGCAATATGCAGAACCAGCCCGGGACGGCTGTTCAGGTTGGTCAGGTAGGCGGACGGCATGAACATACTGCTGAAAAGTAAGACCAGCGAAAAAACATAAGCAAAAGGCAGCAGGATCCAGCTGTTCTGCCGCTGACAGATTGACGTTAACAGCAGATTGATCAGCAGAGCGATCATCGATGCAACGTTCAGTACACTCATATTCTGTGCTGATTGCGCCTGCATGATGGCCATACCAAGCGTAGCCAGATGGCAGGCCATGGCTAACCAAGCCATGCTCAGCGCCGGCTTAGGCGTGAAGGTCTGTGCACTGAAAAAACGCCGGAGTACCAGACCGGTTGCCAGCAGATAAAAAAGAACACCCAGCGATGCCATTATCAGCATAAATTTTCAGAGCCATCATTAATAAATAAGATAGCAGTATAACTTTCTCCGAGTTCTACAGCCAGATGTGCGCATGTAACGAGAATTATTTGCGAAATTGTTTTATCTGGTTCTGCTCATCCCTTTCTTTAGTATCTGCAGTGAGTTGGCTATAATCGGCAACAATTTGGCCTTAATCTGCGGATCCAGTCATGTTTGAAAATTTAACCGAGCGTCTATCTGCCACGTTGCGTAACATCAGTGGCCGTGGCCGTCTGACCGACGACAATATTAAAGATACGCTGCGCGAAGTGCGCATGGCATTGCTGGAAGCCGACGTTGCGTTGCCAGTAGTTAAAGATTTTGTTAACCGGGTAAAAGAGCGTGCGGTTGGTCAGGAAGTCAGTAAAAGTCTGAGTCCGGGGCAGGCATTCATTAAAATCGTCCATGGTGAACTTGTCTCTGTCATGGGGGAAGCGAATCAGGATCTGGATCTGGCAACACAACCTCCTGCTATCCTCCTGATGGCCGGTTTGCAAGGTGCGGGTAAAACCACGTCCGTTGCCAAACTGGCTAAATACCTGACTGAGCGCCAGAAGAAAAAAGTACTGGTAGTTTCTGCCGACGTTTACCGCCCGGCCGCTATTAAACAGCTGGAAACGCTGGCGAATGATATCGGTGTTGAATTCTTCCCAAGCTCAACCAGCCAGACGCCTGCTGAAATTGCGGCAGCAGCGGTAGACAGTGCCCGTAAACGCTATTTTGATGTACTGATTGTCGACACTGCTGGTCGTCTGCATGTTGACAGTGAGATGATGGAAGAGATCCAGCAGTTGCACAGACAGCTGAATCCAATCGAAACACTGTTCGTGGTAGACGCCATGACAGGTCAGGATGCGGCTAATACAGCAAAAGCCTTCAGCGAAGCACTGCCATTAACCGGTGTGATCCTGACCAAAGCCGATGGTGATGCCCGCGGTGGTGCTGCGTTGTCTGTTCGTCATATCACCGGTAAGCCAATCAAGTTTATCGGTATGGGTGAAAAAACCGATGCGCTGGAACCATTCCATCCGGATCGAATTGCCTCCCGTATCTTGGGGATGGGCGATGTGCTCTCTCTGATCGAAGAGATGGAGCGCAACGTCGATAAAGAAAAAGCGACGAAACTGGCGCAGAAAGTTCAGAAAGGTAAAGGTTTCGATCTGGAGGATTTTCTCGAACAGCTGGTGCAGATGCGTAACATGGGCGGCATGATGAGTATGCTGGACAAACTGCCGGGTGTTGCCGGTCTGCCGGAGAACGTCAAAGGCCAGCTGGATGACAAGCTGACTGTGCGCATGGAAGCGATTATCAACTCTATGACTCCTGCAGAACGCCGCAACCCGGACATAATCAAAGGTTCCCGCAAAAAACGTATTGCATCCGGCTCAGGTACTGAAATTCAGGATGTGAACCGCATGCTGAAGCAATTTGATCAGATGCAAAAAATGATGAAGAAAATGGCAGGCAAAGGCGGCTTGCGTAAGATGATGAGTGGTATGAAAAACATGTTACCGCCGGGCGGATTTGGCCGGGGCGGCTTCTAACCAGATAGCGGCACATCATGTGCCGCTTTGTTTTTATGAGATTCAACAGGATTGTCCCCATGCAACCAGTCATGCCTTTTCCTTTAAAATCAGTTAATACCTTCGGTCTGAATGCTACTGCCAGGATAGGGATCACTCTGACCGATGAACAGGAACTGAATTCATTACGCCAGAATTCATGGTGGAGTGAATCATTACCACGCCTGATCATTGGCGAAGGGAGCAATATTCTCTTTACGAACGATTTTGACGGGCTGGTGATCGTCAATCGTCTGAAAAGTATTACGGTTAAGGAAACGGATGATGCCTGGTTACTGCATGTGGCTGCCGGCGAAAACTGGCATCAGCTTATTGCATGGACCCTGCAGCAG
>SSEX01000046.1 GCA_008015085.1 Tolumonas sp.
ATCTAAAATAATAAATGTAAAAACAAATAATGAGATTTATTTTGCCAATGTAAATTACTCGTTCGAGGCTCCTTGGAAGATAAGCATTAATATCTCCAATAAATTTAATTTCTGTGCTGAAGGAAGAGATTTATTTGAGGCATTACAAAAAGTTAGAAATGAAGCATCGAAATTTGGATTAACTTTGTTATGTAATGGCGCTCGATTAAACGTTTATCCATCACCCATGATGAGGAGCATGGGAGGAGCAGCAATGGCTTATACATTAACGCTTGGAGAACAAGCACAAAGAAAGAATATTGTTTGTATATTTGATAATACCGAAGAACCTATATCAACCCCAAAAGAACAAGACGAATTTTACCAAAGATGGTTAAAATTATTATAAAAAAGCGAAAAAATGCCGCTAACTTAGCGGCATTTTTCTAACTATCTGGCGATCAGCGAAGTATTAACCCGCCGCATCAACCACTGCATAGCTTTTCATGACATCGCCATCAAACTTCAGTTCAACAACTTTTTCTGCCTTAGAAGTGTCGTTACCCAGTGCTTTAGCAATACCAGTAATAGTGCTCAGTTTGCTGTTTACGCTGTCCATATCATACGTCCAGACATCCAGCGAATCTTCAGTGGAGGTCGATTTTGGCTCGCCCAGTTTCTCTTTCACCTGAGTTTTAGTGGTTACATTTTCCTGAAACTTGGTTTTCAGCAGTGCAGTCACCGCCTGATCTGTCGATAAACCAGAATCTTTAGAGCTGCTTACTGCGGTTGCAGTTTCAGTCACAGCATCCAACAAGCCGGCGTTTGCAACACCAGCCATAACAAGCATAGATCCCGCTAAAATTATTTTTTTCATATACTTTTCCCAGTTAAATTATCCAGGCTCAGAAAAAAGCCGCCGCAAATGTATAGAATTCGTTCCGATTGGTCAATTATTTGCAAAAATTTCAGCATCTATGCGATGCAAAGAGGCATTCAATGCGAAGAACAAAGTTACTGGTTCCTCTTCCTTGGTTAATACTTGATATGTTTGGCATTCTGCTTGTCATGTGGGGCGGCACAGAATATTTCGGTTGGATACATCTGTGGCCCCAGGCATGGCAATACCCTTATTATGAATTGCTGCTGATGATGGTTGGCTTTTTCATGATGACGCCCTACCAGATTTTGTTGCTGATGGCGGTTATGCGCCGGATCCAGGATGTCAAAAAGATGCAGCAGTAATAGATCTGTGACACACCATGCTCACAACCCTCTGGACACCGCAGTGCCTACAGTGCACAGTGTTTTTTGACAACATGCGCGATTTCACCGCAGTCCGGATCGGCTGCTCGCTGTAATAAAGGGCGTTGAAATGAAAAAGAACAAACCGATTACCACTGAAGATATTCTGATTAAGCTCTGTAATTCAGTAAAAAACGTATTATCCACGGCAGCTCAGACGCCGATTGATTACTCCCCGATGATCCAGCGGATCAGCAAAACCAGTCTGAAACCAGATATTGGATGTTTTGTACTGTTTGATGGCGCATTTTCCGGACTGGTAGTTATCAATTTCACCGCAGACGCCGCACTGGAAGTTTATCAAAGCTACCTGATGCAGATGGGGATTCCAAAAGAAGAACTCGCTACCCAGCATACCTCCGATGAGGTTGGCAACGTAATGGGCGAGCTGATGAACCAGATCCTTGGTGATTTTACCGGTAAAGTCAGTCACGAACTCAAAACCCACATTACGCAAAGCCAGCCCAAAATGCTGACTATCAACAAGCAGGTTCTGCTCTCTATTGATACCAATCTGGATCGTCCGCAGGCCCGCCGCGTCTCTTTCTATACCGGAAAGAACAATATTTTTTATCTGGAACTGGCCATTGATCGTACCGAATTCATTCAGCTACATGAATTTGAAGCCGAAAAAGAACTTGATCCTGATGCGATTCTGGCTGCAGAGGCTTCCCGGCAGGAAAATTCAGAATCAACAGAGACATTTACTAACAATAATAGCGATTCGGATGATCTGCTGGCGTCACTCGGCCTATAACTAGCCCTCTCATCCTATCGATCATTGGGGCTATGCTGCAGTCTGTGATAACATAGCCCGCAAATCATTTTTTAGTCAGGACTGCGATTTTGGATACCCCGCTGCTGAATTTCCGTAAGGTGCATTTTGTTACCAGTGCACCAGACATTCGTCATCTGCCTAACGACGGTGGTATTGAGATCGCATTTGCCGGTCGTTCCAATGCAGGTAAATCATCTGCACTGAACGCCCTGACAGAGCAGCGTCAGCTGGCTCGTACCAGTAAAACACCAGGGCGAACTCAGTTAATCAACCTGTTTGAACTGGAACCAGGAAAACGGCTGGTCGATTTGCCTGGTTACGGTTATGCACAAGTGCCTCTGGATATGAAACTCAAGTGGCAGGCATCCTTGTCTGAATATCTGCAACGCCGGGAATCGCTGAAAGCACTGGTATTGCTGATGGATATCCGTCATCCACTGAAAGATCTCGACCTGCAGATGCTGGAATGGGCTTCTAACAGTGACCTGAAAATCCTGGTATTACTGACCAAAGCAGACAAACTGAATCCAGGTCCACGTAAAAATGTGGTGCAGCAGGTGCGTAAAGCAACGACCGTTTTCGGTGATAATGTTCATGTCGAAGCATTCTCATCACTGAAAGGGATCGGGGTTGAGCCAGTGATCAAAATCTTGTCTGAATGGTATCAGGCTGATTACCCTGAACATGTCGACGAAGAGTAAATAATACAGATAAGAAAGCCGGCACATTTGACCGGCTTTTTTGATCCTGTGTTTGATCTTAGTGTGCCTGTTCCCAGTTATCGCCCACACCAATCCCGACTTCCAATGGCACTTTGATATCTGCCGCTTCCGCCATGTACTGACGGATCATCGGTAAATACGCCTCCACTTTATCTTCGCGGATTTCAAAGACCAATTCATCGTGTACCTGCATCACCATGCGGATCGTCGCTACCTCGCATGTCTTGATCCAGTCAGCCAGTTTAATCATTGCTCGTTTAATGATATCTGCGGCGGTTCCTTGCATGGGCGCATTGATCGCAGCCCGTTCAGCCGCTTTACGCAGCCCCATATTTTTCGCTTTGATATCTGGCAAATACAGGCGACGACCAAAAATGGTTTCTACATAACCTGCCTGTTCGGCCTGCTGACGAGTGCGCTCCATGTAGCTCAGCACCCCTGGATAACGCTCGAAGTAACGATCCATATAGCGCTGCGCTTCCCCACGAGGAATACCTAACTGCTTTGCCAAACCAAACGCACTCATGCCGTAGATCAGGCCAAAGTTGATGGCTTTAGCATTCCGGCGTTGCTCATTGGTCACCGTTTCGGGGTCGACGCCCATGATTTCCGCGGCAGTCGCTCGGTGAATATCCTTGCCATGAGCAAAAGCATCCAGCAACCCAGCATCTTCAGATAAATGCGCCATGATACGTAGTTCGATCTGCGAATAGTCCGCCGCAACAATCTTGAACCCATTCTCGGCAACAAAAGCCTGACGGATCCGACGCCCTTCTTCCGTTCGGACAGGAATATTCTGCAGGTTAGGGTCAGTGGAAGATAAACGCCCGGTCGCTGTCACCGCCTGATGATAGGAGGTATGTACCCGCCCCGTTTTCGGACAGATCATCTGCGGCAGTTTATCGGTATAAGTCGATTTCAGTTTGGAGAGGCTGCGATGCTCCAGAATCAGCTTAGGCAGCGGATAGTCATAAGCCAGCTCCTGCAGCACTTCTTCTGCCGTCGATGGTGCCCCTTTCGGCGTTTTCTTAATGACAGGTAACTGCAACTTCTCAAACAGCACTTCACCGAGCTGCTTGGTCGAACTAAGGTTAAACGCACCACCGGCAATCTCATGTGCCTGGGATTCCAGTTCCGCTAGGCGGACTTCAATCTGCTGACTCTGATTCTGTAACAGAAATGGGTCGATCAACGCCCCAGTCCGTTCCATATCAGATAACACCAGCGCCAGAGGCTGTTCCATTTCCAGCAGCAAAGCTTTCAGAGCAGACTCTTTTTCTACCTGAGGCCAAAGAGTTTGATGCAACCGCAGGGTAATATCCGCATCTTCCGCAGCATAAAAAGCCGCTTTCTCTAATTCTACCTGATTGAAAGTGAGCTGCTTAACGCCTTTACCGGCAACATCTTCAAAGGTTTGCGTCGTGTAATTGAGGTATTTTTTGGCCAGATCGTCCATGTTATGCCGGGATGCCGTCGAGTTCAGGACATACGATTCCAGCATGGTGTCAAAAGCAATGCCTCGCAATTCAATGCCATGATTTAGTAATACATTGCGATCAAATTTAAGATGCTGTCCGATTTTACGCCGTGAATGGTCTTCCAGTAACGGCTTCAGTCTGGTCAGCGTCTGTTCGCGGTCAAGCTGTTCCGGAGCCCCAATATAATCATGAGCCAGCGGCAAATACGCCGCGTCACCAGGTGCCACCGCAAATGA
This sequence comes from Tolumonas sp., assembly GCA_008015085.1. Taxonomy (GTDB): domain Bacteria; phylum Pseudomonadota; class Gammaproteobacteria; order Enterobacterales; family Aeromonadaceae; genus Tolumonas. Next base: position 4,499 of record SSEX01000046.1, read on the forward strand.
CAAACCGACGATCTGCGCCTGCATGTAATCGAGAGAATCTGTTTCAGTATCGAATGCAAACAGTTCAGCCCGTTCTAATTTACCTAACCAATCCTGTAACTGTGCTTCGGTGAGAATCGTCTCATAATGTGCGCTCACCACGGGTACATCTACCGATTCAATCGTGGTCTCAGCAGCACTTTCCAGCTCTTGTACCAGATTTTTAAACTCATACTGACGATACAAAGCCAGTAAAGTCTCCTTTGCTACTTCGCTACGACGCAGCCCGGCCAATGTAACCGGCAATTCCACATCCGTCTTAATCGTTGCCAGCTGCTGTGATAAGCGCACCATGGTTTCCTGCTCCTGGAAACGTGCGGCGAACGTTTTAGCGCCCCGGAAACTCAGCCCGGCAATCTGTTCAGGATGCGCAGCAATCACATCAATACCACCAATACCTTGCAACAAAGCTACCGCCGTTTTCTCACCAACTCCAGCCATACCCGGAATGTTGTCAGAACTATCTCCCATCAGAGCCAGATAATCGATGATCAGTTCTGGCGGTACACCAAATTTATCAATCACCCCCTGACGATCGGTGAACTGTCCTTTCATCGTATCCATCAGTGTCACGTGATCGGAAACCAGCTGCGCCATATCCTTATCGCCGGTGCTGATCAGCGTATCGATCTGCGACTCGGTAGCTTCTTTGGCTAAAGTACCAATCACATCGTCTGCCTCCACCCCATCAATCACCAGCAGAGGGATGCCCATCGCCTGAATGATCTGATGGATCGGTTCGATCTGACTGCGCAAATCATCCGGCATTGGAGGGCGATGCGCCTTATAGTCGGCATATATATCATTGCGGAAGCTTTTTCCTTTCGCATCAAAGACCACGGCGACTTCGGAATCCGGATACTGTTTCAACAAACTGCGTAGCATATTAGTGAATACCCGGATCGCTCCGGTCGGTTCACCTTGTGATGTGCGTAAATCAGCCTGCTGAGAAGCAAAAAAAGCCCGGTACAGATAGGAAGAACCATCAACCAGAATCAAAGGAGGGGTCTGTGTCATTGTATTTCAGTCAATAAAAGGAGATTGCACTAGCATGCCACAGGTGGCGATCCAGCTCCACGCTGAGAGTCTGTGGATAACCACGATCAACTGTGGATAAGTTTGTTGAAGAAAATAGCAGAAGCTGTTAAATAAAGTGTAAAACTCTAGCAATCAAAAAATAATTCTTTTATTTTCAATAACATATGCAA
>SSEX01000082.1 GCA_008015085.1 Tolumonas sp.
AGTGTGGATGATGATTCTAGGTGCTTTTTGCGTTCCTCTGCTTTTTTGTGCTCAAAAGGATCGATCCCCTTCGCAAGTAGTGCCTCGGCCTCTTGTCGTTTAACCCTAGCGTCTGCTAACCCTATCGCCGGATATTCACCGAACTGAATTCTTGTTCTCTTTGTTTTGTCATCTGGTCTGGCATATCTGAACAACCAATATTTAGCCCCATTCGTTTTTATTCTCAGCTCTAACCCACCACCATCAAACAAGCTGTAATCCTTGTCTTTGGCCTTCGCGTTTTTCACCTGTGTGTCATTGAGCGGATTAGTCACTCTTGGCATGGCAGCCCCCGTCATACTTAGGTTTTGTGTGGTTTAGGCCCACTGATTTTGTGGGCCATTGGCCTGTGGGCCTAAGTGTGGGCCATAAATTGTGAAATAGAAAGGGGCAGTTTGAAACATTGCGGGCAATAAAAAACCCGCAAAGCCTTTCAGCTAGCGGGTTTAGAGTATGTTTTGAAACAATTTGAAACTGTTTAAAACCGGTATTTGGTGGAGCTGGCGGGATTTGAACCCGCGTCCGAAAAACCTACATCCTCAGTACTACATGCTTAGTCGAATCTTTAAATTCGCTATCCAGCTGCGGACCGACACGCCACCGAATAACTAGTCTGATTAGTTTTAACGCTTCCACCCCAGACAAGGTTTCCACGCGATCCTATGAAAGATGACCTTCCAATCCCCTAGGACATAGGCAAGCTAGGGTAGAAGGGCTTCGAGCAGGTTATTAAGCTGCTAAAGCGTAGGTTTCGTCGTTTGCGACTATTTTTTTGCGGTTTGTTAACGAGGCCTACCGCACCTCGGCATGCACCTTGGGTTTCGAGTGTCCCGTCGAATCCAGAATCAGCCCCAATGTGTTATTGTAACTATACCTGATAAAACAAGGCAGTCCAAGATCTTCTGCCTTTGTTTTTCATCATGCGGTCTTTATCCCGCTGCCATTCACGTTCTTTCAGATCTTCACGTTTATCGTGTTCTTTCTTACCCTTAGCTAAACCAATCTCAACTTTCACCCAGGCTCGACTCCAGTACATGGCGAGAGGGATCAGTGTATAGCCCTGCCGTTCGACCAGCCCAATCAGGCGCTCGAGCTCCCTTTTTTGCAGCAGCAGTTTTCGAATACGGGTTGGGTCACAGACAACATGAGTCGATGCCACATTCAATGGCGTAATGGTGGCTCCGAACAGAAACGCTTCGCCATTCTGCACCAGCACATAACTGTCGCCGATGTTGGCTTTACCTGCACGTAGCGATTTAACTTCCCAGCCTTGAAGTGCCAAACCAGCTTCATATTTATCTTCAATAAAGTATTCATGGCGGGCTTTTTTGTTCAGCGCGATAGTACTGTCACCGCCTTTTTTTGTTTTGTTTTTACTCATGTCGCTGAAACCTTTTATAAATTCAAGCTATCCATTATACGTTCTGTATTTTTGCTGTAAAACCAAAGCGACTCAGGTTTAGTGATTGGTCACGCCGTCATGGTAGAATATACAGGTTTAAAGGAGTCACTATGGCGCGAGTTAACCGCAGTGCACTGGTCATGTTCAGTGCAGAGCAAATGTTCAGATTAGTCAATGATGTAGAAGCTTATCCGGCTTTCTTACCGGGCTGTGTATCAGGAAAGGTTCTTGAACAGTCCGATATACATATGCTGGCAGAGGTGGGTGTTTCTAAAGCGGGAATACACAAAACATTTACCACACGAAATACTCTGACTACTAACAAAACAATCGGAATGGAATTGGTTGATGGTCCGTTCAAAATGCTGAAAGGGTGCTGGTATTTTACTGCTCTCGATGAACAGGCGTGCAAAATAGAATTAGATCTGGAATTTGAATTTAAATCCCATCTGATTGAAATGGCTTTTGGAAAGATTTTTAAAGAGTTAACAGGTGCAATGGTGCAGGCATTCACTGTACGAGCAAAGGAGATTTATGGTGTCTGAGCAAATCCAGATCGAAATTGTTTATGCCTTACCAATGAATCAGACCGTTCTGATGCTAAAAATAAATCAAGGGATCACTGTCGAAGAGGCTATCCGCGAGTCCGGCATTTTGGCTCGACATCCGGAAATTGATTTGGCTGTCAATAAAGTTGGCACATATGGCCGCACTATTGCGTTAAACGCTCATCTTGAGCACTCCACCCGTATCGAGATTTATCGTCCATTGCTGGCGGATCCGAAAGAAATCCGCAGACAACGGGCGGAAAAAGCTAAATTACAGTCTCTGAAATAATAAAGCCGTCGAAATTCGACGGCTTAACCAATCAGATACCGAATCGGAATTTTACAGTGGTCGATAAAAGTCGGACGGAGTCGTGAAATCTCCTGAAATGGCAGCTAACCGGTCATTTTTGAACATCAGACGCATATCTTTACGCTCTTCTTTGTCCCAGCCCGGTTTCAGATAATAAATGTAATACCAGACATTCGGATCGTTTTGATCCGTAACCATCGGGCTGCCCATGACATACTCAACTTGTTCACGGGTCATGCCAACACGTAGTTGATTTACTTGTTTTTGTTCGACATAGTTTCCTTGTGGAATGTCGATACGATAGACACAGCCAGTCGTGGCTGACATCATCACGCCTGCTAACAGTGCTGCGATCCATTTGCGATTTTGCATGTCGGTTCTTCTTATCTGACAGTCAATTAAGCTGACCTGATGATAGCGGGTAAATAACATCAGGGAAAGCATTAGCCTGAGATCAGCAGCTCCCGTGCATTAGCTAATGTGTTTGTTGTGATCTGATCTCCTCCCAGCAAACGAGCCAGTTCATGTAAGCGCATGTCCGTATCCAGTAACTGCATTGATGTTTCGGTCTGTTGTCCGTCGTTTTGCTTGGCAACGAGATATTGCTGGTGACCGTGACCTGCAACTTGTGGTAGATGCGTTACTACTAAGACTTGCGTTGATTCGCCTAGTTTTCTCAGCATCTTACCTACGATAGAGGCCGTTCCACCGCTGATACCGACATCGACCTCATCGAAAATCAAGGTTGGGGTTGCAACTCGTTGTGCTGTAATGACCTGAATTGCCAGACTAATGCGGGATAGCTCACCGCCAGACGCAACCTTAGCCAGTCCTTGCAGTGGTTGCCCCGGATTGGTGGATACCTGTATTTCGGGAATATCTAATCCTAATGCGGTAGGTGTAGGTGTTTCCTGTGGGTGAAAAACGATCTCCAGTTGTCCGGCAGGCATATTGAGCTGGCGGATCTGCTCGGTGATTTGCTGGCTTAATTCTTCCGCATAACGCTTTCTGCTGGCTGATAGTTTTTGTGCTGCACTGAGGTATTCTTCGCGGGCTTGCTGCAGTGCTGGCGCCAATTCCTGTAACCGTTCATCAGCAGCACTCAACTCGGTGAGTTCAGAACGTAATTGCTGATGTTTATCAGCCAGGTCTTCCGGTTTCACATGATGTTTACGCGCCAGCTCCATAGCTTTGGAAAGACGATTTTCAACCAGAACAAAGCGAGCGGGATCTATATCCAGATTATCTAGATAACCACGCAGCTCATATTGGCTTTCTTCAATCTGGATCTGGGCATCACGCAGCATCTGAGCAATGCTTTTCAGGCGGGCATCCACATCGCCTAACGTTTCCAGTTTATCCTGCACATTTTTCAATAATGAGCAGATGGTCACATCATCACTGTCATGTAGTAGCTGTAAACAATACTGACTATCATTGAGTAATGATTCGCTATTAGCTAAGCGTGTATGTTCAGCTTCAATGTCTGCGAATTCGCCCGGTTGCAGCGCGAATTCGTCCAGTTCCTGAACCTGATATTCCAGTAATTGCAGACGAGCTTGTCGCTGTTCCTGTGCCTGACGTAAACGCTGGCGCTCTGCATGAAGGCTGCGCCAGTTCTGGTACTGCTGGCGGGTCGCATCAAGTAGCCCTTGATGGTTAGCGTAGGCGTCCAGTACAGTGAGTTGATATTCCGGTTTTAGCAGTAATTGATGCGCATGCTGACCATGAATATTGATAAGTGTATTACCAAGCTGTTTAAGTTGGGCCAGCGGGACAGGGGTGCCATTAATATAGGCACGAGAGCGGCCTTCATGGGTAATGACCCGACGCAGAATACATTCCTCCTGCGTATCAAGCTCATTGGCATCTAACCACTGCTGTGCTCCCGGATTTTTCTCAATATTGAATCGGGCAATGATCTCCGCTTTTTCAGCGCCATGTCGTAGCATTCCGGCATCAGCCCGCTCACCAAGACAAAGCCCCAAAGCATCGATTGCAATTGATTTTCCTGCGCCTGTTTCTCCTGTCACGCAGGTCATACCGTCACGCAGATCCAGTTCTAGAAACCGTACAATGGCAAAATTATGAATAGTGAGTTGTGTCAGCATACCGGGCAGACTCCACTGCGGATAAACTGACTTTGAGTATATACTGTATGCAAATACAGTAAAGATGCGCAGTGATATTTTTACTGTATATTAAAACAGTTGATTGCTCCAGCCTAACTTGGTGCGCAATACATTAAAGTAGTCATAATCCTTAGGATGCAATAGCGTTAAATGATGAGGAGCCCGGCGGATAATAATTTCATCGCCAGGATGAACTGATAAGGTCACATGACCATCACAACTCACATGTAATTGCTCATCAGGATTATCCGGCGAAATAACCAATTTTACCTGACGATGAGCATCAATAACGATAGGGCGGCAGCTGAGCGTATGTGGAAACATCGGTACCAGCGTCATCACATCCAGTTGAGGCATCAGAATTGGCCCACCGGCAGAAAGTGCATAAGCCGTTGAACCGGTTGGTGTTGACACTATCATCCCGTCAGCCCGCTGACTGAAAACAAAACTGTCATCAATATAAACAGAGTATTCAATCATATGGGCAATTTTACCCGGATGAAGCACCGCTTCATTGAGCGCCGTATTCGATGATTTCGGTTCGCCGTGACGGTAAATCGTCGTTTCAAGCAGGAAGCGATGTTCCGTTTGATATTCACCGGCTAATACTTGTTGCAGCGGTGTTCTGAAGTTGTGCGGTGACAGATCGGTAAGGAACCCCAGATTTCCCCGGTTTACTCCGATCACGGGCACATCATAACGGGCTAGCACGCGGGCTGCTCCCAGCATATGCCCATCACCACCCACGACAATTGCCAAATCGGCATGTTTGCCTAGTTCAACAATATCCAGACAGTGATCACTGGGGCAGGGCAACTGACGGGCTAAGCGGCTTTCTGTTAGTACAGTATAATTTTGTGCACTCAGAAATTCATACAAGGCTGAAATGGTCTGATGAACCTCATCATTGTTTGCTTTTCCCAGTAATGCCAGTGTGCGAAATGCCTGCGCCATGAAATGTATCCCGCGAATTATCGTGGCTCCAGTATAACTCTTTTGCCTGTTTAACCAATAAATTACCCAAGGATGAAAAAACTCCTCTTGAAAATAGAATGAGCAACCCCATATTTGAGCCATTACGTAACATTCAGGTAGTGAGAGATGACAAATCAGGAACAAGTTCAGGAATCCGTTAATCAGGAAACTCAGTCTGCAGAACAGCAGGAAACCATTGCTATTGAAGGTGCCGCGATTGATCCTGCCTACGTTGTTGAGCTGGAGCAAAAGCTTGAACAGGCAGTGAATGCTGCGACGGACGAGAAAGATCGGGCACTGAGAACCGTTGCTGAAATGGAAAATCTGCGCCGTCGTACTGCTCAGGATGTTGAGAAAGCACATAAATTTGCGCTCGAAAAATTCGCAACAGAGTTACTGCCAGTGCTCGATAATCTGGAGCGTACAATCCAGGTAGCTGATAAACAGAATGAGGCGGTAAAACCTCTGCTAGAGGGCGTAGAGCTGACACTCAAATCAATGGCAAACAGCGTTGCTAAATTTGGTGTGATTGCCATTGATCCTCAAGGTCAATCCTTCGATCCAAATCAGCATCAGGCGATGAGCATGGTTGAAAATGCTGATGTTGCGCCAAATACCGTGATTGCAGTGATGCAAAAAGGCTATGAACTGAATGGTCGCGTGATCCGCCCAGCGATGGTGATGGTCAGTAAAGCGCCAGCTGCCAGCGTAAATATAGAAGTTTAATTTGTGTATCCCCCTTGAATCAATGCGGGGATAACACCATATATCAATCAACGCCGTTTGGCGGGCTAACTTGAAAAAGACGATTCAGCCCCCACCTAACAGATAACGGTTTTAATGTAGTAAGAAATTCTGGAGACATATCAAATGGGCAAGATCATCGGTATTGACCTGGGCACCACCAACTCTTGTGTAGCAATTCTGGATGGTGACACCGCTCGTGTAATTGAAAATGCGGAAGGCGATCGTACCACTCCTTCTATCATTGCTTACACCGATGATGGTGAAATTCTGGTAGGCCAGCCGGCAAAACGCCAGGCCGTGACCAACCCTAAAAATACTCTGTATGCGATCAAGCGTTTGATCGGTCGTCGTTATGAGGACGAAGAAGTACAGCGTGATATTAAAATCATGCCATTTGATATCGTGCGTGCTGATAACGGCGATGCATGGGTTGACGTAAAAGGCCGCAAACTGGCTGCACCGCAGATTTCTGCTGAAGTGCTGAAAAAAATGAAGAAAACTGCTGAAGATTTCCTGGGGGAACCAGTAACCGAAGCAGTTATTACTGTTCCAGCATACTTCAACGATGCACAACGTCAGGCAACCAAAGATGCAGGTCGCATCGCAGGTCTGGATGTAAAACGTATCATTAACGAACCAACAGCGGCGGCATTTGCTTACGGTGTTAACAAAGTTAAAGGCGAACGCAAAATTGCTGTTTATGACCTGGGTGGTGGTACATTCGATATTTCTATCATCGAAATCGACGAGATGGATGGTGAGAAAACCTTCGAAGTTCTGTCAACCAATGGTGACACTCACTTAGGTGGTGAAGATTTCGATAACCGTTTGATTAACTACCTGGTAGACGAATTCAAACGCGAACAGGGTATTGATCTGCGTAAAGACCAGCTGGCTCTGCAGCGTCTGAAAGATGCGGCTGAAAAAGCGAAAATTGAGCTGTCATCTGCTCAGCAGACTGAAGTAAACCTGCCGTACATTACTGCAGATGCAACCGGTCCTAAGCACATGAATATCAAAGTGACTCGTGCAAAACTGGAGTCACTGGTTGAAGATCTGGTTAAAAAATCCATTGAACCACTGAAAATTGCACTGAAAGACGCAGGTCTGTCAGTGAACGAACTGGATGACATCATTCTGGTTGGTGGTCAGACTCGTATGCCAATGGTTCAAAAAGCGGTTGCTGATTTCTTTGGTAAAGAACCACGTAAAGACGTAAACCCTGATGAAGCTGTGGCCATGGGTGCAGCTATCCAGGGTGGTGTTCTGGCTGGTGAGAAACACGACGTACTGCTGCTGGACGTAACTCCGCTGTCTCTGGGTATTGAAACCATGGGTAGCGTAATGACTACGCTGATTGAGAAAAACACCACGATTCCGACTAAGAAATCGCAAGTGTTCTCAACAGCTGACGACAACCAGTCTGCAGTAACTATCCATGTTCTGCAGGGTGAACGTAAACGTGCTGCAGACAATAAATCACTGGGTCAGTTCAATCTGGAAGGTATTCGTCCTGCGCCACGTGGTTTACCACAGATCGAAGTAACTTTTGATATCGATGCGGATGGTATTCTGCACGTATCAGCTAAAGATAAAGATACAGGCAAAGAGCAGAATATCACTATTCAGGCTTCTTCTGGTCTGTCTGATGATGAAATCGAACGTATGGTCCGTGAAGCAGAAGCTAATGCGGCTGAAGATAAGAAGTTCGAAGAGCTTGTTCAGGCTCGTAACCATGCAGATGCACTGATCCATGCAACCCGCAAGCAGATTACAGAAGCAGGCGATGCTCTGCCTGCAGATGAGAAAGTGAAAATCGAAGAAGCTGTGAAATCACTGGAAGATGCGGTTAAAGGTGATGATAAAGCTGTGATTGAAGCAAAACAGCAGGAACTGATGAGTGCATCTCAGAAACTGATGGAGATTGCACAGCAGCAGGCTCAACAGCATCAGCACGCCCATCAGAGTGCTGACGCCGGGGCAGATTCTGCAGCTAACAAGGCTCATGATGATGTTGTTGATGCTGAGTTTGAAGAAGTCAAAGACGACAAAAAATAAGCATTAATCATCATTGACAGTCATTACGGGCGTTGGTTGGGTAACCAACGCCCGTCTGTCTATCCAAAAGGTATGGATAACTCACTATGGCAAAGCGAGATTATTACGAAATATTAGGGGTTGAACGCTCTGCCGATGAGCGTGAAATCAAAAAAGCCTATAAACGGCTGGCTATGAAGTTTCATCCGGACCGTAACCCTGATAATCCGGAAGCAGAAGAAAAATTTAAAGAAGCCAAAGAGGCTTATGAAATACTGACGGATGCACAAAAACGTGCTGCGTATGACAAATTTGGTCATGCGGGTGTAGATCCAAATCAGGCTGGCCCTGGTGGATTTGGTGGTGGTGCAGATTTCGGTGATGTCTTCGGCGATATTTTCGGTGATATCTTCGGTGGTGGTCGTCGCAGTCAACGAGCAGCGCGTGGAGCAGATCTGCGCTACAACATGGAACTGACCTTAGAAGAAGCTGTTCGTGGTGTCAGCAAAGAAATTAAAGTGCCGACGCTGGTTGAATGTGATGAATGTCATGGCTCAGGTGCTCGTTCAGGTACTTCTGCTCAGACTTGTCCAACCTGCCATGGCTCAGGTCAGGTACAGATGCGTCAGGGTTTCTTTGCTGTAACCCAGACCTGCCCACACTGTCATGGTAAAGGCAAAATTGTCACTGACCCATGCCGTAAGTGCCATGGTGATGGACGAGTGCAGAAAACTAAAACCTTGTCTGTCAAAATACCAGCGGGTGTGGATACCGGCGATCGTATTCGTCTGGCTGGGGAAGGTGAAGCTGGTGATTTTGGAGCTCCTGCCGGAGACTTATATGTCCAGGTTCATGTGAAAGAGCATCCGATCTTTGTGCGTGATGGTAATAACCTGTTCTGTGAAATCCCGATCAGCTTTACAACTGCTGCATTAGGAGGCGAAGTCGCTGTGCCAACACTTGATGGCAAAGTCATGCTGAAAATTCCAGGTGAAACCCAGACTGGCCGGATGTTCCGTTTACGTGGAAAAGGTGTCCGCTCGCTGCGTTCCGGAGCAGAAGGTGACTTGCTGTGTAAAGCGGTTGTGGAAACACCGGTAAAACTCAGTGATGAACAAAAAGAGCTGCTGAAGCAACTCGAAGACTCGCTGAATGGTTCGGGTATGAAAACCCACAAACCTAAAGCTGAAGGTTTCTTTGAAGGCGTCAAACGCTTCTTTGACGATCTGACCGGCTAAATCGCATCGCGTCAGTTTGTTTCGGACTGACGCTGATGTATAGTCGGCTATTCCAATTTTATAGTGAGATGATATGGATTTTATTCATATCGTCTTTTCTTATGGGCGTTCCTTAACGCCCAACAAGTATGATTAGGTCCAGGATTATGAATCAGACTCCAATGACTGTGCGTGGCGCAGAGAAATTACGCGAAGAACTCGAATATCTGAAAACAGTACAACGTCCTCAAATTATTCAGGCAATTGCAGAAGCGCGCGAACACGGTGATCTGAAAGAGAATGCTGAATATCATGCTGCTCGTGAGCAACAAGGCTTCTGTGAAGGTCGAATTCAGGAAATTGAAGCCAAACTTTCCAAAGCTCAGATTATTGATGTCACTAAATTACCTAAAACGGGGCGGGTGATTTTCGGCTCAACCGTAACGGTATTGAAGTGTGATACTGAAGAAGAGATCACCTATCGTATCGTCGGTGATGACGAAGCGGATATCAAATCGGGATTATTATCTATCAATTCTCCAATCGCCCGGGGGCTTATCGGAAAAGAAGCGGATGATGTCGCAGTGGTTCAGACTCCCGCAGGTAAAGTTGATTTCGAAATTATCTCTGTGGAATACATCTGATTGAATAACGCCATCTGAGACTCTGATGCTGTATCAGATGGCATTAGCATTCGAGAACTACTTAGGCAGGTGAATCTTCTTTTCTTCAGATGGACGGAACAGGGAGAGAATATTTCCCATAACCTGTACCTGAGCAGCATTAGTCTCACGGACGATCGCTTCAACGATCAATTTTTTGGTGTCTCGATCTGCACCAGAAACTTTGACCTTGATCAGCTCATGGTGTGTCAGTGCCGCATCAATTTCGGCCAGCACACCTTCTGTCAGCCCATGCTGTCCCAGCATGACTACTGGTTTCAGGTCATGAGCCAGTCCTTTCAAATATTGCTTTTGTTTGGTTGTTAAATTCATGGCACTATTTCTTCTTTAATAAATATTGAAAACGCTACATTTTAACCCCATCTAGACTTTAATACTAATAGGGTTCGTTCCCAGAGCTATATACATGAGTAAAAAGAAGCGTACCGCCAGCTCAACTCGTTGGCTAAAAGAACATTTTGACGATAAATACGTTCAAATGGCACAGAAGCAGGGATTACGTTCCCGTGCTGTTTTCAAAATTGATGAAATACAGCAAAAAGATAAATTGATCAAACAGGGTATGACGGTCGTAGATCTGGGGGCAGCGCCTGGCGGATGGTCACAGTTTTGTGTAGAACAGGTCGGACCACATGGAAGGGTCATTGCGTGCGATATTTTACCTATGGATCCGATTGCCGGTGTTGATTTTTTGCAAGGTGACTTTCGTGAAGAAGCAGTGCTGAATGCGCTGCTTGGAAGAGTCGGTGAGCAGAAAGTTGATGTTATACTTTCTGATATGGCTCCGAACATGTCTGGCACACCTGCAGTAGATCAGCCAAGATCAATGTATCTGGTTGAGTTGGCTCTGGACATGTGCAAACAGGTATTGGCTGCAAAAGGGAGTTTTATTGTTAAAGTGTTTCAGGGGGCAGGCTTTGAAGAGTATCTCAAAGAAGTCAGATCATTGTTTTCAGTGGTCAAAATTCGTAAACCTGATTCATCACGAGCCCGTTCGCGGGAAGTCTATATTGTGGCTACAGGTTTCAAACTGTAGTAACCTGAAACTATCATAGCCATCAATTGCGAGGTTAGAGAATTGAGTGATATGGCGAAAAACCTGATCCTGTGGTTAGTTATCGCAGTCGTGCTGATGTCGTTATTCCAGAGCTTTAGTCCGAGTGACAGCTCCGGACGTCAGTTGGATTATTCAAGTTTTGTCCGCGATGTAGCACAGGATCAAATCCGAGAAGTGCATATTGATGGCAAAGTAATTAACGGGCAGAAGCGTGATGGTGAAAAATTCACGACAGTGATGCCAATGCAAGATAATCAGCTGATTAATGATCTGCTGAATCATAATGTTCGTGTGGTTGGTGATAAACCAGAAGAGCCTAGTCTGCTGGCCAGTATTTTTATCTCCTGGTTCCCAATGCTGCTGTTGATTGGCGTATGGGTTTTCTTCATGCGGCAGATGCAGGGCGGCGGTGGCAAAGGCGCAATGTCTTTTGGTAAAAGCCGTGCCCGTCTCATGGGTGAAGATCAAATCAAAACAACCTTTGCCGATGTTGCTGGTTGTGATGAAGCCAAAGAAGAAGTGAAAGAACTGGTTGACTACCTGCGTGACCCATCCAGGTTTCAGAAGCTGGGCGGTAAGATACCAAAAGGTATTCTGATGGTTGGCCAGCCTGGGACGGGGAAAACACTGCTGGCGAAAGCCATCGCTGGTGAAGCCAAGGTACCTTTCTTCTCTATCTCTGGTTCTGATTTCGTGGAAATGTTCGTTGGCGTTGGCGCTTCCCGTGTCCGCGATATGTTTGAACAGGCGAAAAAGGCTGCTCCTTGTATTATTTTTATTGACGAAATCGATGCTGTAGGCCGTCAGCGTGGTGCCGGTCTGGGTGGCGGTCATGATGAGCGTGAGCAAACGCTGAACCAAATGCTGGTAGAGATGGATGGTTTTGAAGGTCATGAAGCGATTATCGTAATTGCTGCAACTAACCGTCCTGACGTACTTGATCCGGCTTTACTGCGTCCAGGTCGATTTGACCGTCAAGTTGTGGTCGGTTTACCTGATGTTCGTGGTCGTGAGCAGATCCTGAAGGTTCATATGCGTAAAGTGCCATTGGGTGATGATGTTGATGCGTCGCTGATTGCTCGTGGTACACCTGGATTCTCTGGCGCTGACCTGGCTAATCTGGTGAACGAAGCCGCGCTGTTTGCTGCCCGTGGTAATAAGCGTTTGGTGGGTATGGCTGAGTTTGAACGAGCCAAAGACAAAATCATGATGGGTGCTGAGCGCAAATCCATGGTGATGTCAGAATCAGAAAAAGAGATGACTGCTTACCATGAAGCCGGACATGCCATCATTGGCCGTTTGGTTCCAGAACACGATCCAGTGTACAAGGTTTCGATTATCCCGCGTGGTCGTGCGCTAGGCGTTACCATGTATCTGCCAGAGCAGGATCGTTGGAGCCATTCTAAACAGTATCTTGAATCGATGATTTCCAGTCTTTATGGCGGTCGTTTAGCCGAAGAAATCATCTATGGTAGCGAACGTGTGACTACCGGTGCGTCAAATGATATTGAACGTGCGACGGAGCTTGCCCGAAAAATGGTCACTCAGTGGGGTATGTCAGAACGCCTTGGGCCGATGCTGTATGCTGAAGAAGACGGTGAAGTGTTCCTTGGCCGTTCTATGGCTAAAGCAAAACATATGTCTGATGATACAGCCCGGATTATTGATACAGAAATCAAGCAAATCATTAATCGTAACTATGAGCGTTCCAAACAATTGCTGCAGGAAAATATGGATATTCTGCATGCAATGAAAGATGCGTTGATGAAATATGAAACGATAGATGCTCACCAGATCGATGACCTGATGGCTCGCAGAGAAGTTCGTATGCCTGCTGAATATGGCCAGATTGATAGCAATCAGCCATCAACAGCGGTTAATACTGAAAATAACTCTGCCGACGTTGCAGGAAACAGCTCTGACAATAACAACTCTACACCATCTGATTCATCAAACTAAGGTCAACATATATAGCCCCAGGTAATTACCTGGGGTTTTTTATTGGAGAAAAAAGATGATTTTAACTGGTCGTGGACGAAAAATTGATTTGTCTCAACCTCGTATCATGGGGATACTCAACTTTACTCCGGATTCTTTTTCTGATGGCTCCCGGTTCAACCAGTTAGACAAAGCATTATTTCATGCAGAGGAAATGGTGAATGATGGTGCGGCTATCATCGATATTGGTGGTGAATCAACCCGCCCTGGTGCAGCGTATGTTTCAGAGCAAGAAGAGTTAGATCGCATCATCCCGGTCGTAGAGCAACTCTCGCAAAAGCTCGATGTTATGATCTCAGTGGATACCTACAAGACTGTTGTTATGGCTGAAGCCTGTAAAGCAGGAGCGCATCTAATCAATGACATTAAAGCCTTGCAAGAGCCTGGTGCGCTGAAAGCAGCAGCAGATAGTGATGCGCTAATTTGTCTTATGCATATGCAGGGCGAACCCAGAACGATGCAGCAACAGCCGGAATATTCAGATGTTGTGCAAGAGGTTTCTGCATTTTTGAATGAACGGGTTAGAGCGAGTCTGAAGGCAGGAATTGAGGCAGAAAAACTTATTTTGGATCCTGGATTCGGCTTTGGTAAAACAGTTGCGCAAAACTATGAGTTATTGGGGCGAATGGAAGAGTTGGGTCATGCATTCCCGTGGTTGATCGGCGTTTCACGTAAAAGCATGATTGGGAATTTTCTCAATTGCCCAGTGAATGAGCGATTAGCAGGCAGTATAGCTGCGGCGCTCTATGCAG
Organism: Tolumonas sp.; assembly: GCA_008015085.1. Classification (GTDB taxonomy): domain Bacteria; phylum Pseudomonadota; class Gammaproteobacteria; order Enterobacterales; family Aeromonadaceae; genus Tolumonas. The sequence continues at coordinate 13,898 of SSEX01000082.1, forward strand.
TTAGCCAGGGCGCGCGTATTATTCGGGTTCATGACGTGCAGCCAACCAGTGATGCCCTCCGTGTATTCTGGCATGCACAACAATTTCAACGCTTGCAGACAAAGTAATTGTGGATAAGTTATGAGCAGAAAATATTTCGGTACAGATGGTGTCCGTGGCAAGGTAGGTGAAATGCCAATTACACCTGATTTAGTAATGAAACTTGGTTGGGCTGG
>SSEX01000021.1 GCA_008015085.1 Tolumonas sp.
CGTTCGTGCTAACCATATAGGTGACTGGGGAACCCAGTTCGGCATGCTGATCGCCTATCTGGAAAAAGTACAGAACGAACAGGCCAGTGAGTTGGAACTGTCTGATCTGGAAGCTTTTTATCGTGAAGCAAAAAAACATTACGACGAAGATGAAGTATTCGCAGAACGTGCCCGTGGCTATGTCGTTAAACTGCAAGGTGGTGATGAGTACTGCCGCACCATGTGGAAAAAACTGGTCGACATTACCATGGCGCAGAACCAGCGCATTTATGATCGTCTGAACGTCAGCCTCACTGAAAAAGATGTCATGGGTGAAAGCCTGTATAACCCGATGCTGAAAGCCATCGTGGAAGACTTGAAAGCGCAAGGCTTAGCGGTGGAAGATGACGGCGCTATGGTTGTTTACCTTGATGAGTTCAAAGGTAAAGACGGTGACGCCATGGGTGTTATCGTGCAGAAAAAAGACGGCGGCTTCCTCTATACCACCACGGATATTGCCTGTGCGAAATACCGTGTGGAAACGCTGAACGCTGATCGTGTGCTCTATTTCATCGATTCCCGTCAGCACCAGCATCTGCAACAGGCATGGACGATTGCCCGTAAAGCGGGCTATGTGCCTGCCGACGTCTCTCTGGAACACCACGCATTCGGCATGATGCTGGGTAAAGATGGCAAACCGTTCAAAACCCGCTCTGGCGGCACAGTGAAACTGTCAGAGCTGCTGGATGAAGCTGAATCACGTGCCAGTGATCTGATTGCCCAGAAATCAGCTGACCTGCCTGCCGATGAAAAAGCGAAAGTCGTACACGCGGTCGCAATGGGCGCCGTGAAGTATGCGGATCTATCTAAAAACCGTACAACCGACTACATCTTCGACTGGGATAACATGCTAACCTTCGAAGGTAATACCGCGCCTTATCTGCAATACGCTTATACCCGTATTCAGTCAATCTTCCGCCGTGTGGGAGATGAAGCTCAGCCAGGCGCAGTTCAGATCACTGCACCAGCTGAAGAAACACTGGCAAATAAGCTGCTGCAGTTCAATGATGTGGTGCATAGCGTTGCACAGAAAGGGATGCCGCATCTGTTATGTACATATTTGTATGAGCTATCCGGCTGCTTTATGAGTTTCTATGAAGCTTGCCCAATCAACAAAGAAGGCGTAACCGCTGCAGAAAAAGCCAGTCGTCTTACACTGTGTCAGGCAACCGCAAAAACGCTGACTTCCGGCCTGTCATTGCTGGGCATTGAAACGCTGGAGCGTATGTAAGTCATGACACGGGATTACGTTCGCAGTTCTCGTCCGGCAAAACGCAAACCGGCAAGCCGGGGCGGTAATACCGGACGCAAAAGCAGTAATACAAGCAGCGCACCATTTCCTATGGTGCGGGCTCTGCTGGCGTTATCGTTAGTGATTGGCTTTGGCGTATTTCTATACCAAATTAGTGGTTCATCCGGTGAAACAGAAGAACCTGTAACGACTCAGAATCAAGCAGCTGCACCGATTCCGATTGAGCAACAACGTCCTGCTAAAGAACAGTTCGATTACATGCAGATCCTGCAAAATAAAGAAGTACCGGTTGAACTGCCAGATGGTCAGGTGATCAGCGATCCGAGTAAAGACCCGCAGATCCTGGCTCAGCAACAAAAAATGCAGGAAATGATACGAGCCCAGCAAGAACGGGCAAAGCTACTGGCTCAGCAGCAAAACGGACAACTCCCAGCCGAACAGCAGGTAACTACCACAAGTGAAACGACGACTCGCCCTGTGATCACGAAAACGCCAACGACACAGGCAGCCAGTGCTCAGATCTCAGAACGCAACGCGGCTACAGCTGCACCGGTAGAACAGATTACAGGCACAACGGCGCAGCCGGCTAATCCTCGCAAACCGCGCTCATTTGCGGATGTGATTGCCAGAGAGTCAGATAAAGTCAATAAACCGGCAGCGACCACAACTGAAACACCAAAAGAAACCAAAACAGCAATGCAGGAGCGGGACGAGGCACTGGCCATGTTCGGGAAACCACGTCCTTATACCTCAGATACGGAATCAACTCCGGTTGCCCGCAGTAGCAACACTCCGGCAACAACAGCTACCACCACCACTACGACAGCAGCAAAACGGTTTATGATGCAATGCGGTGCTTTCCGTACGAACGATCAGGCTAATTCCCTGCAATCACGCATTGCCGTTCAAGGACAAACTGCACAGGTGCGTCAGGCCAACAACGCTTCGGGCACCTGGCATCGGGTAGTGCTCGGCCCATACAGTAGCCGTGCAGCTGCAGAGCAATCGCTAAACCGCCTGAAAAGTGCCGGAACTGTGCAGAGCTGCACAATCTACGCACAATAATTCACTTCCGGATAATTCCAGCATAGTTAACCTTGAAATAGGGGCTTAGCGCCCCTATCTCCTGTCTCATGAATCTTCGTCGGCACAGCCGACTACCCGTAATCGAGGTTTATGTGACTACAATCGTTTCTGTTCGGCGCAATGGCCAGGTAGTAATTGGTGGCGATGGCCAGGTTTCTCTTGGCAATACCGTGATGAAGGGCAATGCCCGTAAAGTTCATCGCCTGTATAACGGTAAAGTACTGGCTGGTTTTGCTGGCGGTACCGCTGATGCCTTTACTCTTCTGGAGCGTTTTGAAGCGAAATTACAGGCACATCAGGGCAACCTAGAACGTGCCGCCGTCGCACTGGCCAAAGAATGGCGAACTGACCGCGCACTTCGTCGTCTGGAAGCACTACTGGCTGTTGCCGATGCTAAACGCTCTTTCATCATTACCGGAAACGGTGACGTAGTTCAGCCAGAAAATGATCTGATTGCTATCGGCTCCGGCGGTGCTTTCGCACAATCTGCCGCTCGCGCATTGCTGGAAAATACCGAACTTTCTGCAGAAGACATTGTGAAAAAAGCACTGACTATCGCAGGTGATATCTGTGTCTTTACGAATAACTTCCAGACCATTGAAGTGCTGGAATACCCGACTATCACCAATATTTAATTGATTGCAGATCAAGGATACACAGATGTCTGAAATGACTCCGAGAGAAATTGTTCACGAGCTTGATCGCCACATCATTGGTCAGGCTGATGCGAAACGTGCTGTTGCTATTGCTTTACGTAACCGCTGGCGTCGTATGCAGCTTTCTGATGAACTCCGTCAGGAAGTGGCACCGAAAAATATACTGATGATAGGCCCAACCGGTGTTGGTAAAACTGAAATTGCCCGTCGTCTGGCTAAACTGGCGAATGCGCCGTTCATCAAAGTGGAAGCGACGAAATTCACCGAAGTGGGTTATGTCGGTAAAGAAGTAGACAGCATCATCCGGGATCTGACCGATATGGCGCTGAAGATGATGCGTGTTCAGGAAATGGATAAAGTTCGCTTCCGTGCGCAGGAAGCAGCCGAAGAGCGTGTGCTGGATGTATTACTGCCACCTGTACGCAACAACTGGGGCGAAACAGAAAAGGCTGATACTGACAACCATACCCGTCAGATCTTCCGCAAAAAGCTGCGTGAAGGCGAACTGGATGACAAAGAGATCGAAATCGATATCGCCGCACCACAGGTCGGTGTCGAGATCATGGCGCCACCGGGTATGGAAGAGATGACCAATCAGTTGCAGGGGCTGTTCCAGAATATGTCTTCCGGTGCGACTCGCAAACGTAAACTGAAAGTGAAAGATGCGCTGAAGCAACTGCTGGAAGAAGAAGCCGCTCGTCTGCTAAACCCAGAAGAGCTGAAAGAAAAGACCATCCATGCAGTGGAAAACAACGGTATCGTTTTCATTGATGAGATCGACAAAATCTGCAAACGCGGCGAAAGCAGTGGACCGGATGTATCCCGTGAAGGTGTACAGCGTGACCTGTTACCACTGGTGGAAGGTTGCACCGTGAATACCAAACACGGCATGGTAAAGACCGATCACATCCTGTTTATTGCTTCCGGTGCATTCCAGATCGCCAAACCTTCGGATCTGATACCGGAATTGCAAGGTCGTCTGCCCATCCGCGTAGAACTCAAAAGCCTGACGGTGGATGATTTTGAACGCATTCTGACCGAACCAAATGCTTCACTGACCGAACAATACCGGGCGCTGATGGCTACTGAAGAGGTGAGGATTGAATTGCCGGCAGATGGTATCAGTAGCATCGCCGAAGCAGCCTGGAAGGTGAACGAACGAACCCAAAACATTGGTGCACGTCGCCTGCATACTGTGCTGGAAAAACTGATGGAAGATATCTCTTACGACGCTTCTGATAATCCAGGCCAGACCATTAGCATTGATGCTGCTTATGTAGAGCGTTATCTGGGTGAGCTGGTAGAAGATGAAGATCTGAGCCGGTTTATTCTGTAATTACCGCTTTATGATCAAAAACGCCGCGAATTCGCGGCGTTTCTTATTTCTGGTTTAGTCTTTGATAACTTTGATATCGCTGAATCCGTATTCAATGAATGTATTATCACGAAAATCTTTAACGTCACCGGCCTTTTTCGACAGCCCTGCTATCTGCCGCTCCATCGCCAGATAAGCGCGCAAATCAATGCCTTCTTCCGCTGCAATCGCTTCGTAAATATCGTGAAATTTATCATTCGCGTAATTGATTTCACGCGGCTGACCTTTGAAACAGTAACTGATGCGTAACGCCATAGTGCCTCATCTATCCAGACTCAGGATGCCCACGCATCCCGCTGGCGATATTGTATCCTGAAGCTAGCCCAACGTCGAAAAATGAAATACCACCCAGCTTAGCGCTGTACTGATGATCACTGAAGCATTCAACATTGCCCCTGTCATGCGACGGTCATAACCGAAAATAACCGCATAAGTCAGCACCATGGTGGGTAAAGGCAATATTCCCGCCAGTAATAAAGAATGTCGGAACAGAGAGTCATAAGGTAATAGCCAACAAAGTAAACCGCCCAGCGTACCGCCAATCAGATAACGACAACCGAGTGCTTTGAGCAGTATCTTTCGCTGATCAGCCGGAAAAGAGAAATTCAGATACATACCCAGCAGGAGCAAACTCAGCGGCATATTGGCTTTGGAAATGACCTGTGTAGTTTGCAAAACTAAATCCGGTAATTTCCATCCCAGCAGATTGATTGATAATGCAAACAGACTGCTCATCAGCGGGACAGAGCGCACAACCGAATGCAGCAGTTGCTTCCAGTTAATCGGGTGCTCACCGGAAAAGTAGGCACCTACAACATAGCAGACTAAAAACACCACATAGGAATTGCCTAAATCGTACATGGCAATATAGGTCAGCCCTTTAGCTCCCCAGATGGCCTCAACCAGTGGGTAGGCAAACAGTCCCATATTAGCACCCGCGAGCGCCATTCCCATCATGCCCCGCACATTGCGGTCATGTTTGCGGAAAATAAAGAGCACACACAGACAAAGAATGCCATTCAGCGTGAACCCCAACACAGGAAGCAAAGCCAGCTGAGGTTGCAACGGCAGATGAGAAAATACATTGATGACCAGTGCCGGTAAGGTGATGTTGAAGATCAGCTGCGCTATCGACTCGCCTTCTTTTTCCGTCAGGTAACGCGTTCGCTTCGCGATATATCCCAGCAAAATAATACAGATGGATAAGAGAAATTGCTGGTTTACATCGGATGTTTGCATGCCTGCCTCACTGTGCAATCTGGGTTGTGGTTCGGGTCTGCCCGCGCCAAATGAGATAAAATGCAGGAAGGACCAGCACAACCATCATCCAAAAGATATTTTCGTGTATATGTCGGTAGAATAATCCGCTGACGACAATCATTAATGCCTGAGATGAAGACTGGCCGATGGCAGAGTACAGTGTTTGTCCTGATATCATCGCCTCTCGAGGCACACGCTCAGAAAGAAAACGCATCGCTCCCAAATGTGCCAGCACATAGGTAACCGCATGCAGAGCCTGAGCCGGGAATAATGCCCAAAGAGCTGTCGTTGAACCCAGTGTAGCCCAGCGGATCACGCAGCCGATCGTGGCCACTAGCAGCAAGCGGTCTGTCGACCAGCCGGACAACAAACGACGGCTCAGCGCAAACATACCAATCTCAAAGACCACGCCTATCGTCCATAACGCACTGATGGTCGGAGCCGCAATGTGCTGCGATTTCCAGTAAATCGCACTGAAACTGTTGTAGGCCGCATGACTGCCATAAATCAATGCTTCAATAATCAGAAAATTCAGAAAAGGCTTTGATTTCAGCACCTGCAAATAACCATGCCCTTCCCTTTCCTGACCAATGGCGCGTGGTGCCGGTGACATTGGGATATGCGCACAGAATCCGGCCAGTAACAAAAACAACACAATGCAGTGATGGATCCAGGATGGACCGAAATGATCGATGACAACACCGATAATACTGACACCAGCGATAAATGCGGCCGATCCCCAGAGTCGCACTTTGCCATAATCCAGATTCACCTGCATCACCATGCGGGCAGCAATCGAATCAGTCAGAGGTAGCAAGGTCGGATAGATAAAATTTGCCAGCAGCGTAAAAAATAATACGGGCCAGAACTGATGAGATAAATAAAACCCGATAAAACAAAGCAGGCCGGACCAAATCAGGATCCGAGTGACCGGAATCAGTAATTCAGCCCGTTTTACATTCTTCAGGATCGCCAAATTCCCGGCGACCCGCATGCCATACCCCAGGCCAAGCAATAGGCCAATTTCTTCAGAGGTCAGGCCTAAAGATTCCAGCCATACCCCCCAAAATGGAGAAAAAATACCTAATACCAGATAAACGGTAGATAAATTAAGCGCAAGCCACGGAAATGGAGACATGATCGGAACAGATAGTGAAAAGTGCATACAGAGTAGCAA
>SSEX01000130.1 GCA_008015085.1 Tolumonas sp.
GAGCTACTCATGCAAATTGCTTCGCTGCGTCAGCAGCTGATCCAACGGTTCAGTGACAGTGACTCTGCGGCACTGGATGCGGACTGTTTATTATGTGCAGTGCTGAGTTGCACTCGCACCTATCTGCGTACCTGGCCGGAACAGGAGTTGACACCAGAGCAGGTTGAACAGGCTGAACAACTGGCCGCGCGCCGTGAACAGGGTGAACCGGTGGCCTATATTCTCGGTGTACGCGAATTCTGGTCACTGCCGTTGCAGGTTTCTCCGGCCACTTTAATTCCCCGCCCGGATACCGAAGCACTGGTGGAATGGGCGTTGACTCTGTTATCTGACAAAGGGCAGGGGCAAAAGGCACTGGATCTCGGCACAGGTACGGGCGCCATCGCACTGGCATTAAAATCAGAAATGCCGGCACTTAGTATGTGGGCTCTGGAGCGGGAACCTGCGGCTCTGGATCTGGCACGTCGCAATGCAGCACGTTTGGGTTTTCAGGTTAATTTCTTGGCCAGTAACTGGTTTGCTGCACTGAATGAGCGGAATTTCCAGCTGATTGTATCTAATCCGCCATATATTGATGCGGCTGACCCTCATCTGTCGCAAGGTGACGTACGTTTTGAGCCGCACACAGCACTGGTGGCAGAGGAAGATGGTTTAGCTGACATCCGGCAAATCATTGAACAGGCGCCTGACTATCTGGCGCCTGGCGGCTGGTTGTTACTGGAGCATGGCTGGCAACAAGCAGAAGCAGTGCGTGAACTGTTGTTGGCGCGTGGTTTTCATGCTGTGATCACCCGACAAGATCTGGGCGGACAGGAGCGGGTCTCCGGCGGTCAGTGGTTGGGTTAAGTGGTGTAACAGGGTAATACGTTAATGAATATTACACGTGATACTGATTTTGAAGGGCTGGATATTGCCATGCTGGCATTGATGGTATCCGAAGATATTCAGGATCAACCTGTACTGATAGAAGGCTTGCAGTTACTACGTGACCTGCGAGCTGAAATCAGACCTTATATTTCTGCCAGTGATGATCAAGGTCGTCGCGAGCAGTTACTGCATGCGTTTTATCATGAACTGAAATTTTCCGGTGACTGGAATAATTACTATGCGCCGGAAAATTGCCTGCTGGAACAGGTTCTGAGCCAGCGCTCTGGCTTGCCGATCACGCTGGGTATCGTATTGATGCATCTGGCCCATTCGATTGAATTACCCGTTCGCGGTGTGTGTTTCCCTGGTAATTTTTTGCTGCTGTTTCCGGGAGATGAGCCGGTTTTTATTGACCCGTTCACGGGGGAAGCGTGGGATAACGAGCAACAATCGCTGATGCTGCGCGCCAATCTGGGCGATTTGACCCGGATGGAGAGTAAATATATCCAGGAGGCGGATCAGCGCCAGATTTTGTCTCGTCTGGTCAGTGTGACGAAAGCCTGTATGCTGCAAAGCCGTTGTTTACCGGAGGCACTGCGAGCCAGCGAAGTTTCGCTGGTGATGAATCCGGATGACCCTTATGAAATCCGTGATCGTGGGCTGGTGTATGAGCAGCTGGAGTGCCCGCAGTTTGCTGCCCATGATTATTCTTATTTTATTGAACATTGCCCGCAAGATCCGGTCACGCCTGTACTGAAAGTACAGTTAGCCATGCTGGATCATGACGCAATTATCCTGCACTGATGGAGTGATGAATGAAACAGAAAGTGGTTCAGTTTAACGGAATCAACGTAGCTAACGACCAGCCATTTGTCCTGTTCGGTGGTATGAACGTATTAGAATCACGCGATATGGCGATGTCGATCTGTGAGACCTACGTCACCGTCACAGAAAAACTAGGTATTCCTCTGGTGTTTAAAGCCAGCTGGGATAAAGCTAATCGTTCTTCCGTTCACTCTTATCGTGGTCCGGGCATGGAAGAGGGGCTGCGTATTTTTGAAGAGCTGAAAAAGGCCTTTGGCGTTAGCCTGATCACCGACGTGCATGAAACCTGGCAGGCTAAACCGGTTGGCGAAGTGGTTGATGTGCTGCAGTTGCCTGCGTTCCTGGCTCGTCAGACCGATCTGGTCGAAGCACTGGCGAAAACTGGTAACGTGATTAACGTGAAAAAACCACAGTTCCTGAGTCCGGGGCAGGTTAAAAACATTGTTGAGAAATTTGCTGAATGTGGCAATGAGCGCATCATTCTGTGTGAGCGCGGTGTGAACTTTGGCTACGATAATCTGGTTGTGGATATGCTGGGCTTTGGCGTGATGAAAAATGCCAGCCAGGGGGCGCCGGTTATTTTTGACGTAACCCATTCTTTGCAGTGCCGTGATCCACTGGGGGCTGCATCGGGCGGTCGTCGTGAACAGGTCACTGAATTAGCTCGTGCGGGTATGGCTGTTGGTCTGGCTGGTCTGTTTATTGAATCGCATCCTGATCCGGAACATGCTCGTTGTGACGGCCCGAGCGCGTTGCCACTCGATAAACTGGAACCATTCCTGCGTCAGATGAAAGCGATTGATGAGCTGGTAAAAAGCTTTGAACCGCTGGACACCAAGTGATGCCCCAAAGCCCCGAAAGGGGCTTTTATCTGTTTGATTGTGAATCAGGGATGGCTTACCCCTGGCGGTGAGATAGGGAGCCAGACGGTAAATTCAGAACCTTTACCGGGTTCGCTTTCTACTTCTATGTGCCCATGGTGTTTTTTGATGATGCCATAAGCGACAGATAAACCAAGACCTGTTCCGGCGCCGACTTGTTTAGTGGTAAAGAACGGATCGAAAATGCGAGAGCGAACATCTGATGACATGCCACAGCCTGTATCGCTGATGATCACGAATACCTGATTTTCTTTCTGGCCGGTTTTCAGATGAATTTCACCGTGAATATCAATCGCATGTGCTGCATTCAACAACATATTCATAAATACCTGATTGATCTGTGCCGGCATACAATAAACCTGCGGTATATCGCCGTATTCCAGAACCACGTCTGCCTTATATTTCAATTCATTGCTGATGATATTAAGCGTACTGTTCAAACCATCATGCAAATTGGTCCATTCCCAATGATTCTCGCCGGCACGGGAGAAATGCAGTAAATCCTGAATGATCCGTTTTACTCTGGTGGCACCTTCTATTGAGTCTTGAAATAACGGCCCCATGTCTTCACGTAAAAATTCGATATCAATGTCGTCGCGAAATTCTTGTATTTGTTTAGGCCAGAAAGGATTACCAGGATCGGTTGTCGCCTCTTCATAGAGTGCGATTAACTGAAACAGCTGAGTGAAATAGCGCTGCAGTGAGCTCAGATTCGAGGTGATATATCCCATGGGGTTATTGATTTCGTGAGCAATTCCAGCGGCAAGTTGCCCGATAGACGCCAGTTTTTCTGATTGACGAAGCTGGCGGTCGCTCTCTTCCAATTTTTCGATCAGTGCTTTTTTTTCTTCAATTTCCTTAGCCATTTTTTGCTGGATACGGATCAACTCTGAATTAATCTGCTGATTTTCGAGCAGTGCATTTTCCAGTTGTTCTGTCCGGTTATTAACTTCATCCTGCAACATAACCTGAGTTTGGAACAGGCTGAAATCGGTCATTTTTTCCGTACTCATCGTATCAGCTTGTTTTATCAGGGCTGATACCATTTTGTTCAGCCTGATAATTTCGTTCTGTAGGTCATCCATAGTGGGTTGTTGTTGGGTCATGATCCAGATTCTCCACAACCGAAAGCGATTCCTGTGCAAGTCTGGTTTACATGCAGGCTGCCGTATTGTTCACCGAAGCTGTTAAATCCAATAGTGTTATGTTGTATAAAAATATCAGCGACAGTATTGACCTGATTGTTATCAACAATATCCATTCGTCTCAGGGTGCAGTCGCATACCAGTGATAAAGAGAGACGTCCTAGCATATTTTCAAGTTTATTGAATTGCTCAGTTAAGTCTGCAACCAGATTAGTTTTATCTGCCAAGCGCAAAATAACACCCTCATCGATAGCACAATAGAGCCGTAGACTGCCATCTTTGTTTAATTGCTGGATGGAGCGGGTGTATTCGTTTCCGTTAATTTTGCAGATCAAGGGATGTGCAGAAAAAAGGTGGGTATCAAGTTGCTCTCTGGTGCAGCCAATACGTTTGGCATAGACATCAGCTGCCGGAAGACCGTTCAGCTCAATGATGGTTCGCGTTGCTGGATCTGCAGCTGTTACTACTAATGGATCTCCACTACCGACAAAATTCTGTGTTTTAAACAGACGGAAGGGGCAATTAGTACCGCATAAAATTAACACGCAGCTGTTGTCGTGGAATTGCCCTTCGTGAAATACATAAGTATGGGTAAATTGCATTGAATCTGCTGCAGAACCACCAAATAAAGGGATTCGTCCTAGTGTTTTCTGAAAAAAGTGGCTGATCAATTCTTCTTTGGAAGACAAACTATCGATTAGTTGCATAGCAAATGCGTAACGATAGTGATGTGTTCTGGATAATTGTTCCATCTTTGGAACCATCGCTTTCACAAATGATGAGATACGGTCTCCTGTCAAATTGTTCAGATCATCGAGCCGGTCTGTGACAACGCTGAAATTATCAGCAGGAAATGATACAGCGCACAGAGAATGTTCAGTATATCCATGAGGGCCGATTTCACCTGCAGAGGTACAACCGACAATTTTTACTCCGGGAAACAGGGCGTTAAAACTGGTGGCAATAACAGACAAATCGTAGTGACTGGAGCAAAAAAAAATGATTAAACCGGATGCATGTGATGCAAATTGAAACTGCAACTCTTTTACTGCTTCGACAGCATCAGTTGCGCAGGAATGTGCACGTAATATTTGACCCATAGCTGTTCCTGACATGGCATTTATCAATACACGCCTGACGTGCTTATCATTGAATGTAGCTATCCACGTATAAAAAATCAGATTAAAACAGCGACCTTTTTAAAATCTGTGATAGTTACCACAGCCGTGATCTCCTCGCCCGCCTTATGAATTCTGTTATCATGCAAAAATATTGTTTGCTATAAACTAACCTATCTGTGCATCTGAATAATTTCCAAACTGCCGTTTTCTCTGTTCTGGATCAACAGCTTCAGCCCGGACCATTATTGATCGGATTTAGTGGTGGTCTTGATTCTCGGGTATTGCTTGAGCTCGTTGCCCGCTATGTTACTCAGCGGCCTGGCTTCTCATTGCAGGCAGTGTATGTACATCATGGCCTGAACCCAAAAGCTGATCAGTGGCTGGATTTTTGTGCTCAGATTTGTGAAAAAGTAAGCGTACCATTTACAGCTGAGCGCGTTGAGATTAAGCGTTCGTCGCGCCAGAGTCTGGAGGATCTGGCTCGACAGGCCCGGTATGAGGTGTTTCGTAAACATTTGTGTGCGCAAGGTACATTGCTGACCGCTCATCATCAGGATGACCAGCTGGAAACATTGCTATTGGCCTTGAAGCGAGGATCCGGGCCGCGAGGCCTATCCGCTATGCCTGCTCATACTGTATTTGCTTCCGGCTACCTTTTCCGTCCTCTTCTGCATTTCAGCAGACAACAATTAGCAACTTGGGCTGATCTGCAGCAATTAAGCTGGATTAATGATGACAGCAATCAGGATGAACGGTTTGATCGTAATTTTCTGCGTCATCGTGTGATCCCGCTGTTAAAGCAGCGATGGCCAGAAATTGGCGCTACTGCCAGCCGTACAGCCGGATTATGTGCAGAACAAGAGACATTACTTAATGAAATTGCACAACAGGATCTGCTGATTTGTCAGCACCATGATGGCAGCTTGTTGATTGATAAACTGGCTTTGTATTCACCGGCAAGATTGCATCAGTTGCTGCGTTTTTGGCTACGACTACAAACCGGTGTTTCCCCTTCACAAGCTCAACTGCAAAAAATATGGCCAGAAGTAGCAATGGCACGGCAGGATGCAATGCCAGTGCTAGTATGGCAGCATGGCATGATTCGGCGTTATCAGAATCGGTTGTATCAGGTCAGCCATTGTGCGGAGCCTGCGAACGCAACTACTGAACTATTACTCCGGGTAGATCATCCGATCGCTTTACCTGGCGGGATTCTGACTTTGAAATCGGCATATGCTGGGACTGCTGAAATACGTTTGCCTGAAGCTGGTCAGCAATATTCAGTCAGATTTAATGTGCCCGGTTCGGTGAAAATAACTCCTGTCGGAAGGCAACATTCCAGGGAGTTAAAAAAAATCTGGCAGGAATATGGTGTGGCACCATGGTTGCGTCCTTTCGTTCCTGTGATTTGTTGTCAGGAAAACGTTGTGGCCGCCGCCGGTGTGTTTATTTGCAAGGAATATGCTTGTCCAGATACAGAAACAGGTATCTGTATCGATTGGGTTCCCCAACCAGATTGAATCAGACTGATTGAGTCCGGGTATTTTTATTGTGATACAACTGCTCGTCGGCCAGATGATATAAATCTTTGGCACTCATTCCTTTTTCCCAGCTGGTATAGCCAATACTGCATGAAGTCATCCAGCGTTTGAGTTCAGAGTGTTGAGCCAGCCGTTTCTGCAAACGCAACATGACTCGTACTGCTGTAAATTCATCCGATGGCTGAAACATAATAGCGAATTCGTCACCACCTAGCCGGAAAACAGAGTCAGTGCTGCGAATCACGTTGACCAGTAATTCGGCAAAGAGTTTCAATACGGAGTCGCCGACTGGGTGTCCGTAAGTATCATTGATTTGTTTAAACTTATCCAAATCAACCAGCATCAGTGATAGACCATTGGGCTGACGCAGATTTTGTTCAATTGATAATTGCAGCGCTTCATCAAAGTAGGCCCGATTGCCCACTCCGGTCAGATGATCCATGCGACACTGCTGATCCATTTCTTCCATTTTCAAAAATAAACGTAATGGATTTATCAGGATCTGATGTACTTGCTGCATCAGTCGTTGCTGATGAGGATTCAGTTTCTCAGTCAGCTCATAATCTAAGTAACCGAGTAAATGCATTTTGCTGTCAATCAGCGGGCTATGTTGCTTATAAGCGCCACGCTCTATATTCAGTATTTCGATTCTCCGTTCCATCCACACGTAGGTAAGATGGCAAACCGGCAAATGCTGGCTTATCCAGGCGGCAAAAGATTGCAGTAACTGAGGCAGACCATCCTGGTTCATTAATGTTTCCAGTAACGATAATTTTTCGGCACTGGACACAGGGCTGAAGCCACTTACACGGGCGAAATGGCGATCTGAAGAGATATCCATCACTGTTGCGGCAGAGATTTCGACCATGGCATTTTACCTCTGAAAACCTAATCCTTGTTGTAATAAAGCAAATGCTATGCCACAAATGTATTTTTAATTAAATGTATGATTTTTAATGATTTTTATGTTTTATGACGCGAGATTATAGCTCGAGCAGCTGGTTGATTTTTGACAGGTATTTTTTCTTCAGGAATAAAGACGTTTTTTTGACGTAAAACACCGGCCCATGTGGCCGGTGTTTGTTATCGGAGGGAAGGGATTACTTGGCCAGCTTTGCTTTAATGCTGGAAACAATCTCATCAATGGCAACTTCTGTTTTTTCACCATCACGACGGTATTTGTATTCCACAACACCGTTATCGATACCGCGTTCACCTATGACGATAGAATGCGGAATACCGATCAGCTCCATATCGGCAAACATAACACCCGGACGCTCTTTACGATCATCCAGTAATACTTCAATGCCTGCAGCCTGCAGCTCATTGTAGAAGCGTTCAGCCAGTTCCTGAACACGATGGGATTTGTGCATGTTCATTGGAATGATCACCACCTGGAATGGCGCAATCGCATCAGTCCAGATAATGCCACGATCGTCAAAATTCTGCTCAATTGCTGCAGCCACCACACGAGTAACACCGATACCGTAACAGCCCATTTCCATGATGGTCGCTTTGCCTGCTTCGTTCAGCACTGTCGCGTTCATTGCTTCAGAATATTTAGTTCCGAGCTGGAAGATATGACCTACTTCGATACCACGCTTTAGCAGCAGAGTTCCTTTACCACATGGGCTTGGATCACCTTCTACTACATTACGGATGTCGGCAACTTCGTAGTTCTGGATGTCACGATCCCAGTTCATGCCAGCCATGTGGAAATCGTTTTCGTTTGCACCGCAAACAAAATCAGCCAGATGAGCAGCACTGCGATCAACAATCACGCGGCATTGCAGATTTTGTGGGCCGATAGAGCCAGCATCACAACCAGCAACAGCACGGATCTCTTCATCATTGGCAAATGTCAGCGGAGCCGCAACACCTGCAATTTTTTCAGCTTTGATTTCGTTCAGCTCGTGATCACCACGTAGTACCAGCGCGATGACACCTGCATTACCTTGCTCATCAGCTGCGCCTTTCACCAGCAGAGTCTTGATGGTCTGTTTTTCTTCGACTTTCAGATAAGCCGCGACTTCTGCGATGGTATGAGCGTTGGGAGTAGCAATTTTGGTTGCGGTCGCAGATGGCGCAGGGCGATCACCTGCCGGTGCCAGTGCTTCAGCCATTTCCACGTTAGCGGCATAATCTGACTCAGTAGAGAAAGCAATCACGTCTTCACCGCTGTTAGCCAGCACGTGGAATTCATGAGAACCAGTACCACCGATAGAACCGGTATCCGCCAGTACAGGGCGGAAATCCAGACCCATACGCGAGAAAATATTGCAGTAGGCCTGATGCATTTTGCCGTAAGTTTCGACCAGACTTTCCTTATCCATATGGAAAGAGTAAGCATCTTTCATGGTGAATTCACGACCACGCATAACGCCGAAACGAGGGCGGACTTCATCACGGAATTTAGTCTGGATTTGATACAGATTCAGCGGCAGCTGTTTGTAGCTGTTTACTTCATAACGTACCAGTGCAGTGATGACTTCTTCGTGAGTCGGGCCTAACACGAAAGGACGGTTATGACGGTCGGTCAGACGGCAAAGTTCCGGGCCATATTGTTCCCAGCGGCCAGATTCCTGCCAGAGTTCAGCCGGTTGCACGACAGGCATGGAAACTTCGATAGCACCTGCCTTATTCATCTCTTCACGCACAATGGCTTCAACTTTATGCAATACGCGTAAACCGGTCGGTAACCAGGTGTACAGACCTGATGCCAGTTTACGGATCATACCGGCACGCAGCATAAGCTGGTGGCTGATCACTTCCGCATCATTTGGCGTCTCTTTTAGCGTGGAAAGCAGATATTGGCTGGTACGCATGCTGGATCCTTCGTTGATTAAGCATTAAACCCGGCATCATCGCCGGTTACATTTCTGAAATTGGGGCAAAATTCTAGCAGGCCGGAGGATTACCCCCCAAGGAAAAATTAACAGATGGTATAAATGTATGTCTATCCGCCAGAAAAATGACTTTTGTGATATGCTGACAATAATGACAGAAGGGGAGTTGTTATTCCATGCGCTATCAGGTTGATACCCATACTCATACTCTGGCCAGCTCTCACGCCTACAGCACCATTCACGATTATATTGCCGAAGCCAAACGAAAAGGCATTGTTCTGTTCGCCACTACCGATCATGGCCCGGATATGGCGGATGCGCCGCATCCATGGCATTTCATTAACTCACGGGTTATTCCTCGAATGGTTGATGGTGTTGGCATTCTCAGAGGCATTGAGGCGAACATCAAAGACGAGTTTGGTGAAATTGATTGTAATGATCGGATGCTGAGCGAGCTGGATATTATTCTGGCCGGTTTTCATGAGCAGGTATTTGCCCCCAAAGACCGGGAGACTAACACCCGGGCGATGATTAATGCGATGAAAAAGGGGCTGGTGCATATCATCACTCACCCCGGTAATCCGAAATTCCCGATTGATATTCCGGCTGTTGCTGAAGCGGCGGCAAAATATCATGTGGCACTTGAGATTAATAACTCATCCTTCTTACATTCACGTGTCGGTAGTGACGTAAACTGCCTGACCATTGCAAAAGCGGTTCGTGATGCTGGTGGATTAGTCAGCCTCGGTTCTGATTCTCATATCGCCTTTTCACTTGGCGATTTGTCCATCAGCCAGCGTATTTTAGATGATGCTGATTTTCCTGCTGATAGGGTGTTAAACCGCAGTCCACGTGCTTTGCTGGATTTTCTAGAGGCGCGCGGGCGGCCCCACATTCCTGAGTTTGCTGGTCTGTAGCCAGAAAAAAGGAGCCTCGACGGCTCCTTTCTGTTATTTGGTCTGCTGTTTTATCGCATCGTTTTGTTTATCAGCTGCTTGCTGTAGCGTCTGCTCCACTTTTTTCGCATCTTCCAGCGGCTTGAGCTGTTCTTTCAGTACTGTATCTTCAGTGCTTGGTTTCTGTACTGGTGGCTGTTCATGATTACTGTCGCAACCGGACGACATAAACAGAAATACCGACAATATAAAACTCAGATACCATGCTGCATGCATCATGTCCTGATTTACTCCTTATTCTACATCTGTGATGGCACAAATAATTGCGGTGCCATCCTTCACTTGCCAGTTGATATTAAAAGTCAGCAGGCGGACGCCGTATATTTTATCGTCATCATCCTGTTTACGATAGGCCGGCCGAGGATCCTGCGCGATAACTTGCTGTAAAAAATCCCTGAATCCGGGATAGCTTGTCGCGAGTTCTGCGCAGCGAATTTCCATCTCCGGAGTAAAACAGACTGGCATCGTGACGGGAGCTTCAGGTGCGAAGCCACCTTGAGCATCAGGAACGCTATCAACAAATGGCACATAAGGCTTGATATCTACCACCGGGGTACCATTAACCAGATCCACACCACCGAGCTCCAGCCACAGCCGGCTGCCTTGCTGATGTATGCCTTTTAATTCCACAACCGACAGGCCAATCGGATTCGGCCGGAAGGGACTACGGGTAGCGAATACGCCCACCCGCTGATTACCGCCTAAGCGGGGAGGGCGAACGGTGGGATGCCACTCAGCTGTTCCGTTCTGATGAAAGAGAAACATTAACCACAGATGGCTGAATGCCTCCAGTCCACGAACACAATGTGGATCGTTATAAGGTGGTAGTAACTCTAGCTGTGCATTGATGGCGTTGACCAGACCGGGTTGCCGGGGGACGGCAAACTTTTCCTGATAAGGGGAGTGGATCACGCCAATCGGAGACACGGTAACAGACGAAATGCTCGCTGTATCACTCATCATTATTCGCTGTCTTTAACCTGATAGGCCTGACCATAGCAAACCAGGCTGGCGATACATTCGCTGGAGGCTGGAACAGGCGCACACTTACTGAATACCACTGCATTGCCACCCATATCGGCGACTTTTTTGCGGGCACTGGTTTGTGCATCAGTAATGTTGGGGATCGGCTGTGTATCATCAGTTTGGCAAGATTCACCTTCTACCGTACCGATAGGCTTTGCATCAACGTCGAGGACTTGTGTTTTGTCCATGACAGCGACAGAACTCGGCTTGAAATATTCAGTGAAATTCTTTTTATCCAGATTGGTATTTACCTGAAACAGGCTACAACCACTTAACAAGGTAAGCATCAGAGCCGTCAATGGCAGCGTTTTCATGAAGTCAGCCTCTTATTGAGAAGAAACAGCATTATAGAGAGGCTGACGCATAGATTCGATAATTATCCTTGATCTTTGGAATCACCGAACAGACTTTGATAATAACAGTCTGCTGCTAATAACTGATTGTGGGAGCCGGTGATACGGAACTGACCATTCTCAAGTAGTGCAATCCGATTCATTTGTGGTAACCCTGTCAGCCGGTGAGTGATCATCAGAACCGATTTATCCTGACTATGTTCAAGGATCAGCTGCATGATCCGTTGTTCCGTAGCCGGATCAAGACCTTCTGTTGCTTCATCCAGCAACAATAACGGTGCGTTATGTAGTAACGCACGAGCCAAAGATATACGGCGTTGCTCGCCGCCGGATAACGATCGGCCGCCTTCGCCAAGCCAGAGTTGCAAAGCCGCTTTCAGATCGTCACCTTCAAGCAAATTTTCCAGTTCCACTTTCAGCAACACATCTTTTAGCTCTTCATCGGTCGCATCCGGTTTCGCAAGCCTGAGGTTATCAGCCAATGTGGCACTGAAAATATGAACGCGCTGACTTACGACAGACATTGAAGCTCTCAGTGCCTGTTCGCTAAATAGATTCAGCTCACGGCCATCCAAAGTGATAGAGCCGGAGTCTGGTAACCATTCACGGGTCAGTAAGCCTAACAACGTTGATTTGCCGCACCCGGTAGGCCCGAGAACAGCTACTTTCTCTCCATGCTGTAGTGATAAAGAAATAGTGGAGAGCACAGGTTCCTTGTTGTCAGGATAAGCAAACTGCAATTGATTAATAATTAAGGTACCACTATTGGCGGGCCGTTCATCTACTCCAAAGGTGATAGATGGTGTGGCATTCATCACCTGATTCAGGCGCCGAGCGGCTGTGAGTGTCGAAGACAAATACTGAAATGCACCAGCTAACGGTTGTAATGCCTCAAAAGATGCCAAGGCCAGAAACACCATCAACGCTGTCAGAGGGTCTGCTTTGGCCTGAAAGCCAACGCCAGATGAGGCCAGCCACAGCATAGTACAGACTAAAGTACTGAGTAATCCCAGCATTACAGCACTAGCCAGAGCGTTAATACTTGTCATCTTGCGTTGTGCGGTAAATAGATTTTCTTCCTGCTCCGCAATGGCCTGGCGATATTGGGTTTCGGCAGCAAACAACAATAAATCCGCCTGGTTTGCTAAATAAGTGGTGCTGGCTTCACGCAAATGACTCTGACTGACGATCAGGTTCTCTCCCGGTTTTTTGCCCAGATGATAGAAAGTGAATGGCATTGCAATTGCCAATACCAGCAGCGCTGAACAGAGAAAAATAGCAAGCTGCAGATCAAAGAGGGCTGTAATGAAAAATAAAAAGCCAAGCATTAATATCGCTGCAAGTACAGGCGTGATCAGCCGCAGATAAAGATTATCTAACGCATCAATATCAGCCACCAGTCGGTTCAGTAATTCGCCTTGTCTCCAGTTTTTCAACTGATGCAAAGATAATGGTGTCAGCTTTTTCCAGAAACTAATTCGTAAAGAGGCTAATACACGAAAAGTGGCGTCATGGCTCACGACGCGGTCACCCCAGCGACATGCAGTGCGTATAATAGAAAAAAAGCGAACAGCACCTGCTGGCGTCATATAGTTGAATGCATCTCTGGTTATGCTACTTAATCCGGCTACAGCGCAGGCAGTAAGAAACCAGCCGGAAAGAGAAAGCAGACCAATACCCGCCAACAGTGTGCAAAGTGTTAATACCAGGCCAAGCAGTAACATTCCCCAATGCAGACTAAATAATTTCAGATAAGGTTTTAACTCACGCATATTCACTTTCCACCATATCAGAAATAGCCATTTCCGGTTGAGCCAACAGTGACCGGAATAACTTATCAGAACTGTATAATTGAGAATAATTGCCCTGAGCTACCAAACGGCCTTTATCAATCAACAGAATACAATCAGCCTGTTTTAATTGATTAACACGGTGAGTAACTAACAGGGTTGTTCGTGTATGAAGTAATGGCGATAGTGCCTGCTGAATTTTCTCTTCATTGATTCGATCCAGACTCGCAGTCGGCTCGTCTAATAACAAAAGATGACATGGTTTTAGCAGCGTTCGGGCCAGAGCTATTCGCTGCGCCTGTCCGACAGAAATCCCGGAGGCTTGCTCGGCTATTTCATAATTCCAGCCTTTATCTCTAATAATTTCTTCGGCTCCTGCTTGCCTTATCACAGCATCTAACTCTTCATCACTGGCATCAGGTCGGGCTAACACCAAATTAGAACGCAAACTTCCAGGCAATAAGCGCGGATTTTGCGCCAGCCACCCCAGATAATGACGGTAATGGACTAAATCTAAAGACGATAACTCCTGTCCATTGATTTTCAGACTTCCGGTATAAGGGGCAAATCCCAGCAATGCATTAATAAGCGAACTTTTACCTGAACCGGTTTTGCCGACAATGGCAATGAATTGATGAGGCTGAATGGAAAAAGTCAACGGGCCAATCAGAACGGCTCCGTCATGAGCAAGTACACAGCAATTGTCGGCTTCGATGGCGATGTTTTCCGGATCCGAGAGCATTACAGACCCACACTGAACGGAAATCACCTCCTCATCCATAAATGTCTGTAATGCGTCGGCTGCACCAATTGCCTGCGCTTTAGCATGATAATGAGCCCCCAACTCTCGGAGAGGCATATAAAAATCAGGTGCCAGTAATAAGACAAATAAACCACTAAACAAAGATAGGTTTCCGTAATCAC
>SSEX01000017.1 GCA_008015085.1 Tolumonas sp.
CAGGTGGATGTCTCCTTCCCTGAGATCGAAAAATTCGACAACCTACCAGAACCGCGTGCCGAAGGCCCGACGGCCTATGTTTCCATCATGGAAGGCTGCTCCAAATACTGTACTTACTGCGTCGTGCCTTACACCCGTGGTGAAGAAGTCAGCCGTCCGTTGGATGATGTGCTGTATGAAATTGCCCAGCTGGCTGAACAAGGTGTTCGTGAAGTCAACCTGCTCGGTCAGAACGTGAATGCTTATCGCGGCGAAACACACGATGGAAGCATTTGCTCTTTCGCGCAGCTGCTGCGTCTGGTTGCCGCGATCGATGGCATCGACCGTATTCGTTACACCACCAGCCATCCGATCGAATTTACCGATGACATCATCGAGGTCTATAAAGACACACCGGAACTGGTGAGTTTCCTGCACCTGCCGGTGCAAAGTGGTTCAGACAAGATCCTGACCATGATGAAACGTCCGCATACCGCGCTGGAATACAAATCGAAGATCCGCAAGCTGAAAGCGGTGCGTCCGGATATTCTGATCAGCTCCGACTTTATCGTGGGTTTCCCTGGCGAGTCTGACGATGATTTCGAAAGAACCATGAAGCTGATTGAAGAGGTGCAGTTCGACACCAGTTACAGCTTTATTTTCAGTGCCCGTCCAGGTACGCCGGCAGCCGATATGCCGGACGATACCCCGATGGAGGTGAAAAAAGAACGTCTGTATCGCTTACAGCAGACGATCAATAATCAAGCGATGCAATACAGCCGTCAGATGCACGGCACGGTACAACGCATTCTGGTGGAAGGGCCATCCAGCCAGAACATTATGGAACTGCGGGGCCGTACCGAAAATAACCGCGTCGTGAACTTTGCCGGTGATGCCCGTCTGATTGGCCAGTTCGTCGATGTAGAAATTACCGAAGCCTTACCGCATTCACTGCGCGGCACGATCGTGCGTACTGAAGCGGAAATGGATCTGCGTCAGTCCGTCAAACCGGCTGACATTCTGGCCCGTCGCCCTGATGGTGTGGCGGATGACCTGGGTGTGGCTCAGTTCCGTCCTTGATTGCTGATTATGCAGGCCACCGTTAGGGTGGCCTTTTATCCTGAAGAGGAACTTCATGAGCAGACAGATTGCTACCCTCGATATTCATCTTGAACCTGCCGACAGTCAGCGCCTCGCCAGTTTATGCGGCCCTTTCGACGACAATATCAAACAGATTGAACGCCGTATGGGTGTGGAGATCGTTTATCGCAACAACCATTTTCAGGTGGTCGGTAAAGGCAATGTCGCACTGGTGGTTGTAGATCTACTCAAGCAGCTGTATGTCGACACCCAGCCGGTTCGTGGTCAGAAAGTCGTTGACCTGACGCCAGATCAAGTCCATCTGGCGATTCAGCAGTGCCATATGCTGGAACAAAACGAAGAGACTGACGCATCACCGTATGCCGTTTCGCATGGCAAAGAGATGAACATCAAAACCAAACGTGGCATGGTCAAACCACGTTCGCCGAATCAGGCGCAGTACATCAATAATATCGTCACGCATGATATTACCTTTGGTATTGGCCCGGCCGGTACCGGTAAAACCTATCTGGCCGTTGCTGCAGCGGTGGATGCGCTGGAGCGTCAGGAGATCCGACGTATCCTGCTGACCCGCCCTGCCGTTGAAGCCGGTGAGAAACTGGGCTTTCTGCCCGGCGATCTCAGCCAGAAGGTCGATCCGTATCTGCGTCCGCTTTACGATGCGCTGTTTGAGATGCTGGGCTTTGAACGGGTAGAAAAACTGATCGAGCGCAACGTCATCGAGATTGCGCCGCTTGCTTACATGCGCGGCCGCACGCTGAACGATGCCTTTATCATTCTCGACGAAGGTCAGAACACCACGGTCGAGCAGATGAAGATGTTCCTGACACGTATTGGTTTTAATTCTAAAGCTGTCATTACCGGTGACATCACCCAGATTGACCTGCCTAGGAACGTGAAATCGGGTCTGCGCCACTCCATCGAAGTTCTGAATGGTGTGGATGGACTGTCTTTTAATTTCTTCCAGGCCACTGATGTGGTTCGTCATCCGGTGGTCGCACGCATCGTGCAGGCTTACGAAAAATTTGAACAACAAAAAGCAGCCGCTGAAAGTAAAATAGCAGGCCGCGAGGAATCATCGTCATGAGCATCACGCTTGATCTGCAACTGGCCTGTGCTGACACGGCCGGTCTACCTTCAGAAGCCCAATTTCAGCAATGGCTGGACACAGCCGTTCTACCATTCCAGCAGGAAGCCGAAGTCACTATTCGTCTGGTGGATGAACCCGAAAGTCATGAACTGAACCTGACTTACCGGGGAAAGGATAAACCGACAAACGTGCTCTCGTTTCCGTTTGAATGCCCGCCAGGCGTAGAAGACTTCCCGCTGCTAGGCGATCTGATCATTTGCCGTCAGGTTGTAGAGCTGGAAGCTAAAGAGCAGGAAAAGACACTGGAATCCCACTGGGCGCACATGGTGATTCATGGTAGCTTGCATTTACTTGGTTATGACCATATAGAAGATGACGAAGCCGAAGAGATGGAAGCATTGGAAAAAGAGTTCATGCAAGCTCTCGGTTATCCTGATCCCTATAAAGATGATGAAATTTAAGGATTAATGACATCATGAGTGATGACAACCCTCATACTAGTCACGGTTCACCACGGAAAAAATGGTTAGAACGCCTAAGCCATTTGTTTCAGGGTGAACCGAAAGATCGTAATGATCTGGTCGAAGTAATTCAGGATGCTGAAGAACGCGACGTCATCGATGAAGATACCAAAGCGATGATTGAAGGCGTACTGGAAGTATCCGAACTGCGGGTGCGGGATATCATGATCCCCCGTACGCAAATGATCACGATTCGCCGCGATCAGCCTGTCTCTGCCTTTTTACCGTTGATCATTAAATCTGCGCATTCACGCTTTCCGGTCATCAACGAAGACAAAGATCATGTCGAAGGCATTCTGCTGGCTAAAGATTTACTGCCTTATGGTTTTGGGTTAACCACTGAACCCTTCGATTTCGATAAAATTATGCGGCCAGCCGTGGTTGTGCCAGAAAGTAAGCGGGTCGATCGGCTGCTAAAAGAGTTCCAGCAGGAGCGCTATCATATGGCAATTGTTGTGGATGAATTTGGCAGTGTCTCTGGTCTGGTAACCATCGAGGATATTCTGGAACTGATCGTCGGTGAAATCGAAGATGAATACGATGACCAGGAACAGGCGCAGCAGTTGATCCGCCCGTTAGAGGCTAACCGTTACTCCGTCAACGCACTGACACCGATTGAAGATTTCAACGACTATTTCAGCAGTCAGTTTAGCGATGATGATGTCGATACTATTGGTGGCTTGGTGATGCACGGATTTGGCCATCTGCCAAAACGTGGTGAAAATATTGAATTGTCCGGCTTCGATTTCAAAATTCTGCAGGTCGATCGCCGCCGTCTGATCCAGCTACAAGTTACTCTTCCTGAACAGCGAACAGATAATAATGAATTGGAATAATACCGACGGTTTCCGCCGTCCAGCTTCACAACGCGCTCTCTGGGGCGCGTTGTTGTCTGGCTTATTGTGTGGTGCTGCTTTCGCCCCCTATAAAATCTGGCCGTTAGCCTTTGTTGCCATGTTGGGCTTATTGCTCTCTTTACATCAGCAAACGGCAAAACGCGCTTTCCGTCTGACCTGGCTGTTTGCCATGGCGATGAACCTGCCCAGCTTGTGGTGGATCCATGTCAGCATGACCCAGTTTGGCGGCATACCTCTACCTGCTGCATTTGCACTAGTCGCGATCCTTTGCGCTTATCTCTCACTGTATCCGGCACTGGCCGCCGCATTACTCAACTGGCTGTTTCCCAAAAACGGAGTTACCCGTCTGCTGCTGGCCTTCCCGGCGTTATGGCTGATCAGCGACTGGTCGATGGGGCATGTCATGACCGGCTTCCCCTGGATGTGGCTGGGCTACAGCCAGATTGATACCTGGCTGACCGGGTTTGCTCCATTATTCGGCGTACAGAGTATCACCTTAGCTGTGTTATGGAGTGCTGCGGCTGTCCTGCTTTGCTGGCAAAAACGGCAAATATTGTGGCTGTTAGTTCCTGCCGTTCTCTTCTTTACCGGTTACGGTCTGCAACAGAAAGTCTGGACCACACCGGGCGAACCCGTCAATTTCGCCTTAGCACAGGGGAATATTCCGCAGTCCTCCAAGTGGGATCCCAATTTTATCAAACCAACCCTGGTTCGTTACCTGGATCTGACCAAGGAAAGTAAAGGCGCGGATATTATCGTGTGGCCGGAATCTGCAGTACCGGCGTTGGAAAATGATATGCGCGAATTCATGACCAATATTGATGATGCGTTGCGTAGCCAGAAAACCGGATTTATCACCGGTATCCAGTATTACGATCAATCACAGGATCGTTACTACAACGGCGTCATCGGTAGTGGCCTGATTGATAAAGACGGCAAACAAACTTATCAATACGGACAAGGCAATCGCTGGTATAAACATCATCTGCTGCCGATTGGTGAGTTTGTACCATTTGGTGATCTGCTGCGCCCGATAGCACCGTTCTTCGATCTGCCGATGTCTTCGTTCTCTCGTGGCGATGCCGTGCAGGAAAACCTGATATCTGCCGGTTACAAATTTGCTACGTCAATCTGTTATGAAATGGAATATTCAGATGAACTGCGACAAAACATTCACGACGATACGCAGTTTATTGTGAATGTGTCTAATGACAGCTGGTTCGGCACCTCCGGCGGTCCATGGCAGCACATGGAAATTGCCCGCATGCGAGCGATGGAGTTTGGTAAAGCCGTGGTCCGGGCCACCAACAGCGGTGTCACGGTCGTCTTTGATCATCAGGGAAAAACGCTTGGCATCCTGCCTCAGTTTGAGCAGAAGGTGCTCCGCGTCGACGCCACACCGACCACCGGCGTCACACCTTACACCCGATGGGGATCAGTGCCACTGTTTATCTTCTGCGGTCTGGCTTTAGTCATCGGCCTCTGGTTACAACATCGTAAGTCAGAAGACTACCTGTAAGTGGGTACTGGCAGGTCAGAAATATAACTGACCTGCTTTATCTCCCATGACGCAATACTACTCATCAAACAACGCAGCAACATCCAGCTCATCCAGCCGGGAAATAACCTGATTGACGCCTTCGGTTGCCTGCA
Organism: Tolumonas sp.; assembly: GCA_008015085.1. Taxonomy (GTDB): domain Bacteria; phylum Pseudomonadota; class Gammaproteobacteria; order Enterobacterales; family Aeromonadaceae; genus Tolumonas. Next base: position 5,202 of record SSEX01000017.1, read on the forward strand.
AACGCTCATGTTTCTCTTGTGGCCCCAAAGCCACAATATAACCTGCACCACCGCGTCTGGCTGCTTCCAGGCCAGAAAGTGAATCTTCAATTAACAGACACTGACTGAACGGCGTTTCGATCTGTTTGGCAGCAGCCAAAAACAGGGCCGGATCTGGTTTCCCTGGGCGGGAACCATCGTCATAGACTAGTTTTGATCTGTCAAACCAGCAAGCCAGCCCTAATTGCTGGTAATAGAAATCAACGTTGATTTTTGGAGAAGCTGTCGCAATGGTGAAAGGAATCTCCCGATTGGACAGTTGCCCCAGCAACGAGATTGCCCCTGGAGAAAAACGATATTGATCCCCTGCGGCTATCGCCAGCTCATGGTAGGTTCGTTCTTTTTGCTCTATCAGAGACTTCAACTCCGGTTCAGTCAGCTCACGCCCTGCCAGATAAGTCAACGTATGCAAATTATTCCGGCCGTGTACATGCAGGTCCATCTCTTCGACAGTAAATGCCTGACCACGCAGACGTTTCGAAAACAGTTGCCAGGCCTGTTCATGCAGATGCGTATCCCATAGCAAAACCCCGTTGAAATCAAAGACAACACCACGCAACTTCATTCTTCAGTCCTTTGTGCAGAAATAGGTATGCAGTGTCAGATAGTTTTTATATCAGGGGAAAACAGATAATAGATAAAAGCGACCGATATCACAAAATTTCCGCAAACTTTATTTTTCCAGCAGCTGTCGGAACAGTGATTCTTTAAGTCGTAAACGTTGGTCAGCCAGATCGGAAAGTAATACTCCCGCATCAGTACCGGATAATGAGGTGATCCTGGCATCAACGGCATAATAGGAGGCCAGTTGTGCCGCAAACTCCTGATCACTTTTACTCAGACGATCAAAATGGGCTGCCAAATCAGGAAACTCATACGCCAGAGAGTAAGACATAGTGAGACCTCCAATACAAAGGTCTCATGACTATAGATGAATTTGACTAAATTTTAGTCAGCAAGATCACATTCCTGTACATGACCCAGTGCAGCCAATAAAACTTCTGTGCCTGCACCTTTACGTGTTGCATTCTCACTCAGATAACGCCGCCATGCTCTTGCTCCCGGAACCCCCTGGAACAGACCAAGCATATGGCGGGTAATATGAGACAGATAGCCACCACTTTGTAAATGTTGCTCAATATAAGGCAGCATTTGCATAATAATGTCATGACGCGATGAAATGGCATGATGATCGGCAAACAGTTCCGCATCAATGTGTGCCAGCATATAGGGGTTCTGATACGCTTCCCGCCCTACCATAACACCATCCACATGCAACAAATGCTCTTTGATCTGCGCTAAATCGGTAATGCCTCCATTAATCGCAATGGTCAGCTGCGGATAATCGCGTTTTAACTGATAAACCCGTTCATAATCCAGCGGCGGGATATCCCGGTTTTCTTTCGGGCTTAAACCACTCAGCCAGGCTTTACGGGCATGCACAATGAAAGTGTCACAGCCAGACTGTTTTACTGTCTCAATAAAATCTAAAAGAAATTCATACGAATCCAGGTCATCAATCCCGATCCGCGATTTCACTGTCACCGGAATACTGACTTCAGCACGCATAGCAGCAACACAATCCGCAACCAGCGGTGACGAAGCCATCAGACAGGCACCAAACCGACCATTCTGCACCCGATCCGAAGGGCAACCCACATTCAGATTGATTTCATCATAGCCACGTTCTTCCGCAATCCGGGCGCATTTTGCCAGTGCATCAGGATCTGAACCGCCCAACTGTAAAGCAATAGGATGTTCGTCCGCGCTGTACTGCAGATAGTCCCCTTTCCCGAATAGGATCGCGCCCGTCGTCACCATTTCCGTATACAACAAGGTATTCCTGGTTAGCAGACGGTGAAAATAGCGGCAATGCCGATCCGTCCAATCCAGCATCGGCGCAATAGAAAAACGATTAAGCGGATAACCGGAAACGTTACCAACAGAGAACTTCTGATCGGGCATGCCTGTATAACCTGTCATTGCGAAAAGGCCGATATGTTACGTGAGAATCTGGCTATTGCAATCATTCGAGCAGAAGGTTGCAATATGTAAAAATATACTTTTCTTCTAACATCTCACAGAAATAATCATCTCTTCGGCTACCACTTAACACTCGGTATGTTAGAGTTTATGTATAGCAATTAAAGGAATACCCACAGATATGCGCGCAGAATTTGTTAATCCGTTTCTGTTATCACTAATGAATGTAATGAGCACGATGGCTCAGGTTGAACTGAAGCCCGGTGCTCCTCGCAAGAAAAACGATGATGTCGCGCGTGGCGATGTCTCTGGCTTGATCGGTATGGTCGGTCCGCAAACCAAAGGCTCATTTTCGATTACTTTTGATAAATCACTTGCACTGGAAGTGATGCGCCGAATGCTGGGTGAAGCCCCAACGACAATTAACGATGAAGTCACTGATATGGTCGGCGAAATTACCAATATGGTTACCGGCGGTGCCAAGCGTATATTAGGCGAAAAAGGTTACGATTTTGATATGGCGACTCAGATCGTAGTTTCCGGCGCCAATCACACCATCAGCCATAAAGGAAATGCTCCCAAGATCCTGATGCCTTTTGAATGTGAATTCGGCTGCGCCACCATTGAAATCTGCTTTGAATAAGATCACCGCTGGATCAGGGATATGACATATGTTTAGCAAATTATTTTTCTGGGCATTTATTGCGTTAGTTGCGGTGTTGGGCTGTTCAGAAATCAATTTTGAGAGTTCTATCTATAAAGAAGATGAAAACAGCCTCGAAATTATTTTTCCTCAATGGCAAACCGACGAGCCATGGCTTTATTTTTACTGGACACCCGGAACAGTAAAATGGCACAAAGATCCACCAGAGGAAGAGATGCCAAGCCTTCCCAACATGTAATCACGTAAGAACAAAACACCGACTTCATGTCGGTGTTTTGTTTTTATCACTTAGATTAATCCCTCCAGCAAATCCGGAAGATTATCTGTTTTATTTATATTCCATAATAACGCGGGGCGTTAACTTAGTTATCAATTCATAAGGTATTGTACCAATAGCTTCCGCCACTGTTTCGACTGGTAAACCATCGCCCCACAGAGTCACATCATCACCAACTTGATCTTTGGCATCCGGCCCGAGATCAATTGTCAGCATATCCATCGAAACCCGGCCAACCAGTGGCACGATCCGGCCATTGACTAACACTGGCACACCACTCGGCGCCATGCGAGGATAACCATCACCATAGCCAATCGCAACAACACCAATTTTCGTATCCTGCTGTGCCACCCATTTAGCACCATAGCCAACCGGCTCACCTTGTTTTACCAAACGTACCGCTATCAGACTACTTTTCAGCGTCATCACCGGTTTTAACCCATGATCAACACCGGTTTTACCCTCGAACGGCGAAGCGCCATACAGCATGATCCCAGGACGGATCCAGTCAGCATGCGCATCATGCCACTCCATGATGCCCGCTGAACTCGCCAGAGAACACTCACCCGGATATTTCTGTGTCAGCTGATTAAACAGCTCAATTTGCCTGGTGGTGGTCATGTCATTCAGCTCATCAGCTCGACTGAAATGGGTAATAAAGTTGAACGGTTGTACCACATTCCGGCATTTCGCCAATCGCTCACAAAAGGCTTCAGCGTCTTCCGGCCGGACACCAAGGCGGTGCATGCCAGTATCCAGTTTTAACCAGACAGTAACAGGATTGGATAACTGCATTTGCTCCAGTGCATCAAGCTGTTCAACCGAATGTACCGCCGTTTGAATATTGTTCGCCGCCAGCACAGGCAGATCTTCCGGGCTGAAAAAACCTTCCAGCATGATGATCGGTTTCACGATACCACTGGAACGCAGGATCAGCGCTTCTTCCAGACGAGCTACCGCATACGCATCTGCTGATGACAGCGTCTTTGCTACCTGCACCAAACCGTGGCCGTAAGCATTCGCTTTAACAACCGCCACCACTTTTGTATTAACCGGGATCTGAGCTCGGACTACCGCAAGATTGTGTTGTAATGCCTGATAATCAATCTGCGCCGTTGCACCCTTCATGAATAATCCTTAGTAATCGTCGTTGAACGCGGGGCCGGCATAATTATCGAACCGGGAATACTGCCCCTGAAACGTCAGACGCACTTTACCGATCGGGCCATTACGCTGTTTCCCGATGATGATTTCGGCAATGCCCTTATCAGCACTGTCATCGTGATACACTTCGTCGCGGTAAATGAACATGATCAAATCCGCGTCCTGCTCGATAGAGCCCGATTCACGCAAGTCAGAGTTTACTGGTCGTTTGTCTGCTCGTTGCTCCAGACTACGGTTCAGCTGAGACAAAGCAATAACCGGAACCTGTAATTCCTTTGCTAATGCTTTCAAAGAGCGGGAGATTTCAGCAATTTCCAGAGTACGATTCTCACTGAGTGATGGTACGCGCATCAGCTGCAAATAGTCGATCATGATCATGCTGAGCCCACCATGTTCACGGGCGATGCGACGGGCTCTGGAACGCAATTCGGTTGGTGTCAGACCAGAGGCATCATCAATATAGAGTTGTCCCTTTTCCAGCAACAAGCCCATGGTGGAAGAGAGTCGTCCCCAATCATCATCGTCCAGCTGTCCGGTACGCACCCGATTCTGTTCAATGCGCCCTAATGAAGCCAGCATCCTCATGATGATCTGTTCAGAAGGCATTTCAAGAGAGAAAATCAGCACTGGCTTATCATGAGTCAGAGCAGCATGTTCACACAAATTCATGGCAAACGTGGTTTTACCCATGGAAGGACGCGCCGCAACGATAATCAAATCTGAAGGCTGAAATCCGGCTGTCATCTTATCCAGATCGGTATAACCACTGGATACACCAGTAACACCGTTATGCGGTTTATGGAACAGCTCTTCGATCTTATCGACGGTTTTTTCCAGCAGAACTTTCAGTGGCTGAGGCCCTTCAGTGCTGCTGGTACGCTGTTCCGCAATTTTAAAGACTTTGGTTTCAGCCAGATCGAGCAAATCAGCAGCATCCCGCCCCTGAGGATCAAACCCCGCTTCCGCGATCTCATTGGCAACTGAAATCATTTCACGGACAACAGCACGTTCACGAACAATTTCCGCGTAAGCGCTGATATTGGCGGCACTCGGCGTGATACGAGCGATCTCGACCAGGTACGCGAAACCACCGATAGTATCCAGCTGTTCGTGTAGCTCTAGCTCTTCTTGCAGAGTAATCAGATCAATTTGGCTGCCCTTCTCTGCCAGACGGGACATTGCCTGAAAAATCAGACGATGTGGACGGCTGTAAAAATCCCGCTCCACAACCCGTTCACTGACCCGATCCCACGCCTGATTATCAAGCAGCAAGCCACCCAAGACTGATTGCTCCGCTTCAAACGAATGCGGTGGCAGCTTGAGTTGTTCAACATTCTGATCTTTTTTATTACTGGATGAAATGGCAGGCATAACTCGATACCAAACAGGATAACAGCGCTATTATCAGTCTTTTTCCCCTCAAGGAGAATAACTGATGCTGCGATTAACAGAATAAAACAGGGAATGGCGCATCCGAGAGGATTCGAACCTCTGACCGCTCGGTTCGTAGCCGAGTACTCTATCCAGCTGAGCTACGGATGCAAGAGTAAGGTACAACAACTTAAATTAGATGGCGCATCCGAGAGGATTCGAACCTCTGACCGCTCGGTTCGTAGCCGAGTACTCTATCCAGCTGAGC